>DTUY01000306.1 GCA_012963885.1 Candidatus Poribacteria bacterium
CACTTCATTCCGAAGATATCGCAGAACGCCATGAATTGAAATTAACCCTCTAACTTGAGCTTGCACCACGCAGTAGTAACCTTGCTATCAGGTGAAACAACGGCAAGTGTACCTGTTGCCATTCCAGCACCTTTCTTCATGATGGCTTTGATATCATTTAAACTGGATTCAATTGTGGTTGTCTTGTGTGTTGCGGCTAGTAAAGCCGTTGGATTATACGTAATCTCAAGCCGTTCATTTTGATTTTCCCTATATTTTTGAAGTTGCTGTTATGTGTAATGTTGTACTCTTGCTTGTTTGATTCCTATGCTCAACCAAATTGTTTATATATTGGCGGGATACAGAAGGAACGTTGGCTTTTAGCCAAGTTAAAGTTCACAGAGGATGTATTATATGAGTTGATAGGAGGGATAAGAGGCAAGCTCACTTGTATAAAAGTGCATGTTGACTGACAGAGAAAGCAAATAAAATGGTCGATTCTATGACTCGGCCTAGTTGTATTTAGTAGCTATTCGCTGGAGGAGTTGTATGGCAAAGCTGCCGATAACAAGGGATAGGTCGATATTGTGGATTTGCTTGGTTACACCTAGACCAAGGTAGTCGTGTGGTGCGGAGGATTTAGAAGCAAGAAGCAGACACCATGGTTTTAGACCAGAGTGGAGGAGCTAAACTTGTTATTACTAGGTAATGTATGTGTTTCACAAGACGTTGAGTTGATAATACCGACTAGCATCAAGAAAACAAGCAACCGCATTGATGAAGTTAGTTTTAACCTTTAAAAGGGTACTCGAATGTCGTATTTGCCAGATTTCTCAACCGGTAATGTCCCATCCGAAATCATCATACTGAGTGGTGATTCTTTAGTTTTCAGGGGCATTTCAACAAGCCCCTTGTTTCGGACTGACTCATATATTGCCATCATGATTTCAACAGTATAGCGTGCTTGCTTGCCATTACAACGGTGAGTGTTAATACGTCCGTCAAGCCAAGCCAGAAATTCTGACCATTGGTCTTCACCGTCTGAAACCGGATTGATTGATTGCCATCCTCCTTTACTGTTAAGGATCTTGAGTTTCCCATCCTCTGAAGTTAGAATTCCATCGTTGCCATGCACGCAGATGTTGTTTATGTGTGGTGGAGGCATATCGATTTCAAGCATAAAACGAATGTCATTTTCAAAGCAGATGATGCCGGCACAAAGATCCTCAATTTCACAACGACGCTCGTAACGGTCAGTCTTTCGTTCAACCTGCCCTATTACCCACTTGGTTTCCGGATCTCCTAGAATCTGCCGTGTTAAATCTATCATATGCGTTCCCGAATTTAATAACCCGCTTCCAATGTGGCGGGTGACGGTAAGTGGTTGCCCGATGATGCCGTCCGCAATGAGCTTTCGCGCTTCAGTGTATATAGCTTCAAACCTGTGCTGGTGTCCAACCACCAATTTAACACCGTTGTGATTGCAGGCTTCAATCATTGAATCAGCTTCACCTAAATTAATGGCCATCGGTTTCTCACACAGAATTCCTTTCACTCCGCTGTTAGCAGCCGCGATGGTGATTTCCGCATGTGTTCCCTGCCAAGTACATACACTAATAACATCTAGATCTTCCTTCTCAAGCATGTCCAAGTAGTTCGTGTATTTGCCGGATACAAAGAATTCTTCTGCATATTGGTCTGCTGCCTCCCGGTTAATATCCGCCACTGAGACAATTTCAAATTCATCAAATCGGTTATAATTATTGCCATGAAAGTGGGCTATACCCCCACAGCCTACAATACCAACTCTGTATTTGGTCAGGCTCAATTTTAGTCCCTTGAATCTCTAAAATTTTAAAATGAGAACCTTTGACTGAACGAACTAGGTGCGGCACCCCACACAGATATTCGCCAGACCATTAACTCTCGCTGATTTATTAGAATGACGTTATCAGTGTAGCAAATACCTAATTTTAAAATCAAGGCTCAAATTTCGGGATTGAAGAATCACCTGAAAGACTGATGAACGACGGGTTTCGAAAAGATTCTATGACGGTTTTCACTCAAATGTGCAATTTCACCCAATAATTTGATATAGAATGCCAGAAGGTAACGAAAATCCAATTTTGTTACCTTCGACGAAGAACGGGACTCAATGGGATAATTGCTTCTGTGGCGTTAACAACAACTGCTAACCAATTATAAGGAGGAAAAACCAATGATCACTTATCCGCAACTCCAAGATTTGCACGAATGAATCAAAACAGGCAAGCCTGTGTTCTCAACTCGCGTCCAATTAGACGCTTTGGACACAATAGCCATGATCTGTAGTATCAGTCAATTTGGATACATCGAGTTGGTTGAGGAATACGGGTCACCTCTCACTATAGAAACAATCAACCGCGCTTGTGCAGTATCAAGCCTGCCAATAATCATCAAGATTAACCGACAAAACCAAGAATCAATTGCTCAAAACTGTATAACAGTGGGAGCTAGTGGCATCTTATTTGTCGAAGCAGCATCGGCAATATCGCAGAATGTCCTATTACTCTTGAGATAAGCTTCCCGTAAGAATCTGGCTGATACAACAAGCCTCCACTTTGGGTGCCATGCGCCCGATTTGATTGAACCAATTACTGTCAACTCTTTACCCCCGCGAGTCACGAGACTGCCACGGCGGTACATACATTGCGTCGGATAATTTTTCCACGCAAAAGATCAGGTACCAAGACGGCGTAAAGATCTGCACGGGTTCAACTCCCGTACGGGGTAATCAGGCGGGTATCAGCTGCCCTTAGTTGATACCCTTTCCTTACCCCCACGAATCACGATAGGCCCACGGCAGTACATACATTACGTCGGATAATTTTCCCGCGCAAAAGGTCAGGAGCCAAAACAGCGTAGCACTACATTCCTTCATTTAGAAGGTACCTGCACAATTCGTCAGAACCAATGCTGACAGCGCCCCCACCGCTTTACCCTGAAACTGCAATCGTGATAGAATGCATAGGCTAGTCCTACAACTTGAGGTTCAAAGGGCAACTGATGTGGTTGACGTATTTATCTCCTATTCCTAGATATACAGTTTGCTCAACGTCTATACCACAAACAAGGTACACAAGGTCTATAATTTGCTTGACACGATGTAAATACTCACAGGAGGAGTCCTATGCCGAAAAAAAATATTAAAGTCTATCGCCAGCAATTTATTAATCAAGGGCACGCAATCGTTGAGAATGTTCTTACCATCAAAGAGGCAAAAAAAGGTGCGGCCATTCTGCTTGACAAAATTCGACCTGAGTCCCCAGAGTCTTATGCCCACATATGGGGAACACGTCGGCAACTTAAAACACCTCAACATAGTATTCCTGAAATTGCTCAATTTGCCACACATCCAAAGTTACTGGAAGTGATTTCGCACATGATTGATGGACCATTTCGACTAAATACTGAGCCAATTCCTATTGTTACCTTTTCCGGAAAAGTATGTGGATGTTTAAAAGACGGAAACTGGCGGGGTCATACTGATGGTTTTTCCGACTCACCTTTTCTTGAGAGAGAAGGGAGTTTTGCTAACGCCTGGCTAACTTTTGCTGATATTGAGCCTTCAGGTGGGGCCATGACGGTAATCCCAGGCAGTCACTATCTTATCGAAAGAGCCGCTGTCGATCCGCAATTCCGAGCGGAGAAAGAAGAGAATAATGTCTACACTGCTAAGGAAAATCTTGATGGGCTTGACTGGAATCCAGAGGAAGTTACCCTCAAAGCCGGAGGTGTTTTTTTTTATGATGGTCAGTTGGTACATAGTGCTTCGGATAATCTATTGCAACAACCCCGACTTGTTTGTGCATATACTTTCATTCAAAAAGGAGGTCAAGAAAAAGAGTTAAACGCTCGTCGTGCCATTCATGAGCGTTTTAACCCTAATCATCTCAAAGTGATGGATGATCAGATGAAACAACTTGTTGGTTTGGTGTGATACATCTGTACTTTCATTTGGGTATGGCGTATTGCACTGATCATATATGCCAACATGTCAATTTCCGTTGTGTTGTATGCTTGATTTACCATTTACCTATTGGCTACGGCGGTCCAAACCCCGGCATCTGAGTTTACTCCTATCAATGGATCATATTACACTTTTGAAATTTCACTCAGCCCATCAATCTATATTAATTTGTTACCTGGCTGGAACCTGATCTCCTTACCGGGCCAGCCACTGGAACCTGATCCTCAGTCACTGGTTGGAGATAGTGAAACCGCCATGTTACCCATGTTCCGTTGGAATCCAACAGGCTTTAGCTATCAGGAGGTAACCGAACTCAAATTCGGTGAGGGCTATTGGATCTTGAGCCTGAATCCAGATGGAGAAACACTCCATGTCCCCGTCAGTCCAGTCACCAGTTATAGTCGTCCTCTCAGCCCGGGTTGGAATATGATCGGTAGTGTCTCGGGTGAAGCCGATTTTACTGACCCTCAGGATAATCCAGATAATTCAATACGGCGGAAGTCTTTGTATGCATGGAACCCAAGGGGATATTCTTATGTGCAAACTTCAATCATTGAGCCAGGGAAGGGGTATTGGGTACTTACTTTAGTTGATTGCCAATTAACAGTAGGTAAAGATATCAATATACCAACAGCACCGCAAGCTATACCTGCACCGGAAGTGATGATTTCACTCAACTTGTCATCAGGTGACTGGAACCAGAACTTAGAGATTGGCTTGGACCAGTCAGCAACCGAAAGCATGGAACAGATGGATCGGGTTTTACCACCAGTTGGCCCAGTGGATGTTGGCTATCAAGCCTATCTGGTAGGTGGTCAATACCACCTGAGAAGAGATATTCGACCGGTTAGTGGTAAACAGGTCAGCTGGCAGATGCGGTTATCCTCACCGGAACCAGTGCGACTGATGATTGGTAGCCAAGAGATACCAACTGGCCAAGAATTGGTCATCAGTGATGGTTGGATGGAGGCGGTGCTGTCGGCCGGCATGGAGATGCAACTGGTTAGTGGTGAGCGAGAATTGACAATCAGCCTCCGTCCTTTACCCAAAGCCACAGCCTTACTGCAGAACTACCCCAATCCCTTTAACCCAGAGACGTGGATCCCGTTTGAGTTGAATCAGGACTCCGATGTCAGTCTGACCATCTACGACACGGCAGGCCGTCTGGTACGGCGTCTGGATTTAGGGTTCCAAAAGGCTGGCGTCTACGTGCGGAGAGACCAAGCTATCTATTGGGATGGACGAACTCAATCCGGAGAGCAGGTGGCCAGCGGTACCTACTTCTATACGCTTAAGACTGAAGGCTACACATCCACGCAAAAGATGATTATCTTGAAGTAGCGAGTCTGTCTTAGCCAGTCTTAAGTTAAAACTG
>DTUY01000307.1:0-25887 GCA_012963885.1 Candidatus Poribacteria bacterium
GATGATCCATTTGAAAGTAAATGAAAAGGAGAAATTGTGACGATTATTCCATGTGATAGAAGATGTGTTTTACGTGCCGATCGGCTGGAATTTCACCCAGGTCGGCACCCTCAGCGCCAAGTTCAGCATCAACCTAATTACAGGATCACATCGAGTTCCAAGAGATATTCCTTGTTGGATTCTTCAACGAAGGCGAGTGGCTCGTCGACACTGCCGCTCCCCAACCAGTACGACGCTAAGAATATCGTCACCGCTAAGTTTGACAAGCGTAATCCTGATCAATGGCATAAAGGTAGCCCAAAGGTGAGCATTATACCTACGTCCGGCTTTGGCGACAGACGCGAGTTGGCCAGGGGTACGGACGGTGGAGGCCATAGCTTTCTCCTGAGCTACACCGCCCGGGACGGGCGCCAATAGTGCCGGGCAGCTTGAATTGAGCATGTATGGCTTTGATGACTACGGAGGCACGGCTATATTTACGTTAACGGCGGACCTTGAGGGCGGCGACACGTTTAACGTCAATGCCTTCGAAATCTTTACCGGACATCATGACCATCCATAGTAGCGCTATGCGGCTGGTCTTGGATAACGTTGATATTACAGCGACCGCCGAACCGGCGAACGATTAGGTTGGTAGCGTTATTATCGTGCTGGGAGGAAGGTCGCCCAATACGAATGTAGTGGTTTTCCCCACTATGAGTCTTACCCGGCCATTCCTACATATGATGGCGGAAATCAGACAGTTCATCCATCGATTTTGTGTTTTCTCGGGAGCGGATGGAATGGTTACAAGTTCTGGATAGGAAACACACCCTATCCTTTCGGTCGACAATTCACGGTAAAATGTAAATATAATGATCTGTGTCTTGATATACTTGTAAAAATGGTAATATTTTTCTCGCCGAGAATACTACATAAGCTACATCGTATGTCTTCCCCAGTTGAATGAGTTTGGATGGGGTTAGACTCTCATACTGTTCCTGGTTACGCCCAACCTTTGTAATGCGATCCCACCATTCGTAAGCGTAGTCAGCATCAAAATATTGTTGTGTGCCGTCGTTCCATTCTACGACTGTACTCCGCTCAGAAAAGACGCGGAAGCCTGATTGGTGAGGTGGTGTCAAAAATATTGCGTCTTGCGGCGTATTCTCTTTGATCCATGCTTGCATACGAATCCAATTTCCTCGCTGGCTAATTGGTTTGTTGAAGCGGTGATATGCTGTCGGTAAAATGTGTCCAAACATCAGTAGGAGTACCACCGCTACCTTCAGTTTGCATCTCCAACTAGATAATATTCCTTGACTCAGAACAAGCCAGAGTAGAAAAGTTATCACAACTGTCATTCGCAGTTTGTCTTCCAGGAAAGAGCCCAGAAAGACGCTGATTGGGTCAAGACTTATGCTAGTGGGAAAGCTAACGTGAGGAGTGTATGACCAAATGAGAAGTGATACCACTGCGATAAGTATCGTCCACTGGTACATATTTTTCGCTTCAACAAGAACATAAAATACTGGTAACAGGACTAAGAACTCCCAATATGAAGGAATGAAGAATACAAGAAATGTAACAATAGCCAGAAGTTTATGGATATTATCCTTATCCCACAGGTATGAGATGGCATAACTAGTGTAGAGTACAATAAAGAGAGTCAGGAATTTGGTGCTGCGAAAAAGTTGAATTCTCAAAATAATTTTTATGGGTATCCATTCGGCAAAGACAAAACCTATCCCACATAACAGCAATATGGTCAAGCTAAACCAACCTAAGGTGATGTGTGCTTTTCGATCGTCTTTTTGCTTTAAAGTAAGTGACCAAGCGATTATTCCCAAAGTGAAGAACAGGAGGTATTCCACCCAACTCGATTTACTCCAACTGAGTGGAAGGCTGTGACCGCTAGAGCGTTCTCTCAGTAATTGTATCCACTCATCGGTCAGAGGACCACCAACTGTGGCGAACGCCCAGATTAGACATGGCGCCCCAAACAGGATAAAAGCACCACAGTGCTTCAGAGTCTGATGTAGTCCGGTTTGTCGAATTTTTAAAATTGAAACCAGCATAAACATAGCAAAAACGAAACTGGCAGTCTGAATGTTGATGTTGGCAGCCAAACCAAGTAAAGCGAACGCACGTCCAGTTCGTTCTTTCAGGAGAAGAATCACCGCCCACAAGATAAATGGCATCACCACAAATGTGTGCGTTAGGAAATCGTTGGCAGACCAAATAAACGGTAGCGTGGCCAGAACAATTCGGCTTGGGAACATCAGAAACATCGAGATAATTGCTGATTTCTGACTATTAAATGCAGTTAGCGAAAGTTGGTAGATAGCCATGAAAAATAATGTTCTCATCAACCAGTGCATACTAAAGAAAAGCAGTTCCCGATGACCAAATACTTTTTCAATCGTGGCTAAAAAAAGATAGTTGAAGGTGATGAAATGGGAGCGGGTTGCGACCATCGGGTCGTTTTGATACAATTCAGGATGGAAATAGCTTTTAAGTATTGGAATCTGAATAGCGTGGTTCTTGAGTCCAAAACTGTAGCCGTGATACAGCATATGACTGGTGGCAAACAGGGTGCACAAAGCAAACAGGGCAATATTCCGGCGGTAGCACCGATAAAACGCGGTACATACAGATCGAAATTCAATACTCGACCAAAGTGATAATACTATCTTCCTGTTCAATATTTGCCTCAGAAGACTAATTTGGATGGAGAAAATTCCAATCATTCAAGGTCTAAACTGCAGTAACTATATCATTAATCATTTTAAAATATTTGTGTCAACCATTCTAGATCTGCCTTCATAGTCGCATGATTCGGTTCCTTGCTGAATGGATTGCTATTAAAACATTTTGATATCTGATGTTGAAATTTTATCATAAATTGCTTAGTCAATTATGCTAAAATCTACGAGTGGGATCTTTTCTCGGTATCTCTTTGATGAATGTTGCAGAATGGGGAATATTTCAATGATAATCACACAGATAGATATTTGGACGGTTGTTGTACCAGTGTTTCCAGAAACTGTGCACAGCGAAAAGTATGGCGGATATCCTGACTGGGCGCGGGTACCTAAGCAGATCATCCGGCTTCATACTGATGAAGGCTTCACTGGTATCGGTGAGACCGGACGGGGACAGTCAAAGGAAGCGGTTGTTCACGCTGCTGAACAGTTGAAAAATAGAGATGTAATGAAGATGTGTCTGCAGAACGTCTTCCGTCAAGGGCCGCTAAAACCAACGACTGAGGTGCCGAGTCAATGGGAAGTTGATCTTGGGTCGTATCCGGCTGGATACCAGGCGTTTGAAACAGCAATCTTTGACCTCATCGGTAAACGGCTGGAGGTCCCTATCCATATGTTACTGGGGGGTGCTTGTTGGGAACAGGTGAGAGCAGATTTTTGGATCGGTCATCAGACTCCGGAAGATACAGGACGTAGCACCAAGATTGCGATTGAGCGTGGTTTTACCGGGCTCAAAACTAAATGCCGGATTCAAGAGCCAATGGTTGAAAGGTTAAGAGCAATCTGGGAGGTTGGTGGTTCTGATTTCAAAGTAACGGTTGATCCAAATGAACGCTTTTATACTGTTGAACAGACGCTTGAACTGGCAGACCAGTTAAAAGAACTTGATAACGTTGAGGTCTTTGAGGATCCAATACCGAAAAAAGGTTTACGGGATGACGTCTTGGCCCAGTATCGGTACATGAGAGAGATGCTGCCGTTTCCGCTGGCTTTGCACTTGAGTAATCCATCAGACGTGATCAAGGCGATCCGTGCTGATGCGATTGACTATCTCAACCTCGGTGGTTCGATGGTCAACTTTGTTAAAGCGGCAGCTATTGCTCAAGCAGCTGACATTCCGGTATGGCACGGTTCAGGAAACGATCTTGGTATTCTAGAGAGATCTTACCTGCACGCAGCAAGCGTAGCCCCTAATTGCCTCCTGGCAAGTGATTTTGTCGGTAGTTGGACACGCGTCGATGATTTGATTGTTGAAGGATTTACTTTTACCAATGGTTATACACTTGTACCTCAAACACCTGGGTTGGGTTGCGAGTTGGATCTGGACGCGCTAGAGAAGTACCGTGTAGATGGGTAGGTAACATCAATACAAAACCCATTACGTTAGCTTAATTACTGTTGGATAGTGCTTCTATTCGAGTTAAGCCAAATTCCTAGAGTTCAAATTGGATTGTACTTGTAATTATTGCGGATAGTATGACTTAAAAACTAATCAAGATTAGGTTTAGCCTATAATTCACCTTGCAATTTGTACTAGAGAACCCTGAGTGATACCTGAATTTTTGGTGTCTAATTTTTTTATGGCTATGTTATAATCTGCTGCTAGGTGTAGAAAAACGGAGGGTAAGAATGAAAGATCAACCTGCTGTTAGCGGTGGTATTCCTGTTAGACACAACAAATCTTGGCCTAGTTGGCCTATAGTAACTGAGAGGGAATGGGAATCAGACATTGAACCGAAGATGCGTGAAGTGTACTTGAGCCGAAATGAAGGTATTTCTGGCTCAAAAGCAATGGAATTCAGTCAACTTTATGCTAGATATACAGGGACAGCTTATGCCACATTTATGCCACATGGTACAGATTCGATTAGCGCGGCGCTGGCTGGCGCACTAGATTTGGACGGTCTGGGAGAAGGTGGTGAAGTAATTGTTCCAAACTATACTTTCGTGGCTACGGCAAGTGCAGTACTTGATCAGCGATGCACTGTCACCTTTGTCGATATTGATGCCGATAACTTCACAATCAATCCTGCAGATCTTGAAGAGGCAATTACTGGTCAAACACGTGCCATAGTTGTCGTGCATTTGGGTGGTCATCCCGCGAATATGGAGGCCATAAACCAGATTGCACAATGGCATAATCTGAAAATTATTGAAGACTGCGCTCAAGCTCATGGTGCCGAATTTCACGGTCGAAAAGTAGGATCTCTGGGCGATATTGGTGCTTTCAGTTTTCAATCTTCGAAGAACCTCACCTCGGGTGAAGGCGGTATGGTAACTACTGATGACGAAGAATCTCACAACCTCGTTCACGCATTTATGAATGTTGGCCGTGCTCCTGACGGTGCTCGCTGGGAATATCCAAGACTTGGTTGGAATTATCGGCCATCAGAGTACTTAGCGGCACTGCTATTGGTTCGTTTGGAAAAGCTGGAAGAACAGACAGATATTCGCAATCAGAATGCTGCTTATCTCTTTAACGAATTGAAACAAATTGAAGGAATTACACCTCCAAAGCTTGAATCATGGGTAACCAAGCATGGGTATCACTTATATATGATGAAGTATAATGCGGAAGGGTTTGGTGGAAAACTACGTAGTGAATTTCTGTCTGCGCTGAGTGCTGAAGGTGTACCATGCTCCAGCGGGTATGGATCCCCACTTTCAAAAGAGGGGGGTATAAAGCGTGTTGCTGAACTATATCCCGAAATAATAAGAGAGTTTCCGTGCCCAAATACAGAACGGGTTTGTGCCGAGAGCGTTTGGCTCTTTCAAAATATCTTGCTTGGATCTAGATCGGATATGGACGATATTGTGGAAGCGATTGCCAAGATCCAAAAAGCGTGGAACTAAACAGCAAGCTTGATTGAGATCAAACCAGTCAGCGATTTTAACCTGTACCATACTTTGAGTTGTGGACAGGCATTTCGCTGGTATGAAGATGACGGTTGGTTCTATGGTGTTGTTAATAATAAGTTGCTGAAAATCTGTCAAGAGGATGATACGCTTCTCGTCGAAAGTTCCGACGAATCAGATCCGATACAACTTCAGCAATATCTTTGGCATTATTTTGATCTTGGGCGTGATTTATCAAGAATCCTTGATTCTATCAATAAGGATCAATATATGAACGTTTCGATTGAAGTCTGTCGAGGCATGCGGATAATGAACCAAGACTTGTGGGAATGCCTTGGTTCATTTATCCTTTCCCAGAACAATAATGTGCTGCGGATCAAGCAGATGATCCGGAAAATATCAGAAGAGTTTGGCAATCCTATATCGTTGGATGAACGTACTGACTACACATTTCCAGCGCCGGAAATGATAACAAATGGTTCTGTTGATCAGCTTTTTCAGTGTGGTCTTGGTTATCGCGCTTCATATCTATTTAATGCGGCTGCAGTGGTTGCCGAAAAACAACTTGATCTGGTCTGGCTTAAGAGTCAGTCGTACTTGGTGGCAAAACAGGAGCTAATGTCACTTAGAGGAATTGGTGATAAAGTTGCTGCTTGTGTGTCTCTCTTTTCGTTAGGACATGGTGAGGCTTTACCAATCGACGTCTGGGTGAGAAGAATTGCCGAGAGGCTTTACCTGAAACGAAAAGCCTCAAAGCGTCAAATTCTTGAGTTCTTCCACGACTACTTTGGTGAATATATCGGATATGCACAACAATACCTTTTTCATTATGCGCGAACAGTTGGGTTTAAAGAATTGTTAGATCACTGAACAAAAGAAAAGGAGGAATAACTGTGTTTGAAGGACAGCAGGAAAATGATATGCTTGGGCTTTTAGAAGACCGGATTGAGCAATCGATTAACCTGGTTCATCGTTTACGGCAGGATAAGTCAGTATTAGAAGAAGAGGTTGGTCGGCTTCAGGATGAAATTCGTCAACGAGATTTGAGGGTTCAAGAGGTTGAAGCACAAAATGAGTCATTAAAGAACACAGAGGCCGAATTATATCAATTGAGAATCAAACAGACTGAAGAACAAGAAGAAACTGAACGCGAAAAGAAAGAGCTTCGATCTCGGCTTAAAGGGATTATGGAGTTGCTTGACGAGGTTAATAGCGAAGACACTCCGCCAGATCAACAAAGCGAAGACACTCCGCCAGATCAACAAAGCGAAGACACTCCGCCAGATCAACAAAGCGAAGACACTTCGCCAGATCAACAAAGCTTTCTTAAACTTCAAGAAGAGGATGAAAGCTAAGAATTCAGATGTTGCGAGTGCTAGTAATATCCCACTCCTACATCATGAAACCATACCGGCGAAAATTTGCGCTGATTGCTGAAAACACCAGCGTTAATGTCCGAGTCATATGTCCCGATCGATGGTTCGAGAGTTTTCAGGAAATTGTCTTTGAGCCGGATTCGGAAACGCGTTGCGAAGAATTTGCCTGCCCAATTCGATTTTCCGGTTATGGAAGCCGGTTTTTCTATCGTGGCAATATCATTCCTCATTTCCGCGATTTCCAGCCTGATATCATTCATCTTGAAGAAGAAGCTTGGAGTTTAAACGCCCTCCAGACGATCCGTTTCAAAAACAAGTATTGTTCTCAGAGTCGGTTCATTTTCCGTACCTCCCTTAGTGTGGATATCAAGCAAAGATTCAGTTTTTTCCCTGTTTGGATAGAGAAAAAGGTTTTCAATCACACAGATATGGCATTTCCACTGAGTGAGAATGGAGTCGATATTTTAAGACGTCGTGGTTACACCAGAGAGGTAACCGTTTTTCCAAACGGTGTCGATTTGCGTATGTTCTATAAAATGAACGTGGAAGATCTGCGATCTGAGTTGGGACTTGATCAAACCTTCGTGATTGGATATGTTGGTCGTATTCTCAGGATGAAGGGATTGAACACATTGATCGAAGCCATTGCTAGGTTGGAAATGAATTGCAAGATTTTGCTGGTTGGACGTGGTGAATTCAGACCCGAACTGGAAAAACTAGCAGATCAACTTGCTATGTCTGAACGGATCATGTGGATCGATGGTGTGCCGCCTGAAGATGTACCAAGATATATAAATTGTATGGATGCGTTGGTTTTACCCTCACGAACGACACCCGATTGGGTCGAATTTTTCGGTCGAGTCTTGGTAGAGGCAATGGCATGCCAAGTTCCGGTCATCGGCTCGGATTCGGGAGAAATTCCCAACGTGATTGGTAATGCAGGTTTAACTTTCCCCGAAGGAAAGGCGGATTTGCTAGCTGACCAAATCCAGATGATAGCTCAAGATCTTGCCCTACGATTAGATCTAATTCAACTTGGTTTAGAGCGTGTTAAAGAATTTTCTTGGGAAACCATTGCCCAACGTACGCTGGAGGTTTACCAAGACTTGGTTTTAGCGAACTTGGCATGAAAGTGTCGCTTGTTATTACCTAATGACTTCCCAAGCCAGATGCTGGAGTTCTGGTTTAATCAGCTTCTCCCATGCCAATTCAACAGCTTTTGGGGAACCGGGTACTGAAACGATCAACTTTCCTCGATAGACTCCGGCGGTTGCGCGTGAGAGCATAGCAGCGGCGCCGACCTGCTCATAACTCAGCATGCGAAACAACTCTCCAAAACCAGTAAGTCGTTTCTCTAGTTTACGCTCGAGCACGTCAAAAGTGCGGTCGCGAGGTGTAATACCAGTTCCACCATTGAAAATAATGATTCTTGCTTTCCCCCCAACAAGTTGTTCAAGTAGAACCTCAATCTGATCTGGTTCATCCTTCACGATATCGTAGTCGGTGATTGAATGACCATCTTTTACTAATTCTTTACGCAAGTAAATACCGTTAATGTCATCTTCGGGTGTTCGCGTGTCACTGACTGTTACAATGGCAACTGCAACAGATTCTTCCTGTTCAGCTGCCATCTGGCGATGTGTGTCCGCGCCTTGCATGTTTTGATTCGACATAATTTTTCGCTCCTAAGTTTTATCCTTTCGATTTTTCCACAAGTGATGCGTAAACAGATCTTAATTTTTCTCCGATCGCTTGCCATCCATAGTCACGTTGGACTCGGCTCTGTCCTTTCTTACCCAACTGCCGACACCTGTCGGGATTTTCAAGCAATTCAACCACTTTCGCCGCAAACTGACGGGGATTATCTTCGATGATGATTTCTTTGTTATTAATGAGACCTAGTCCTTCTGCACCAACCGAAGTTGAGACGACAGCTTTTTCCATCGCTAGTGCTTCAAGTATTTTTAGACGTGTACCACCGCCAATTCGGAGCGGTACGACGTAAACGGCGGATCGTGCTATGTAGGGTTTGACATCTTCAACACGTCCCGTAACCTCAATGTTGGGTAACTCCGATAGCTTCCTCACGTTTGCTGTGGGATGTTGCCCGACAATTAAGAATTTAATATTGGGGCGTTTCGAACGAATGATTGGCAATATTTCATCAACACAGTAAATGACAGCATCTTCATTTGGAAACCAATCCATACTACCGGTATACAGAAGTGTATCTGGTATTTTTTCATCGTGGTTGGGTTGATATAGATCAAGATCCACTCCGTTTGGAATGACATCGATTCGTAAGTTAGGACAGGATTCTTGTAGCCAATTCCGATCAGTTTCAGAAACACAGGTTGTGATAGAGAACTTTGGACTGATTAGTTTTTCGTATCGTCTAAAAGCTCGCTTCTGTGATAGATAAACTATTTTTTGTGCTGGATTCTTCGCCTTTTCGCTGAGTCTCGCCCAAATATAAGAGTCAATATTCTGTGTGGAAAGAACTGTTGGCAAATTCACTTCGACTGAGAATTGGGTTGTATGAAACATTTCGTAGTGGATTAGATCAAAGTCTTGGAATTGAATGAGTTCACCTAATTTTCGTCTGTAGGGCGAGAGATCATAACGCGTGACTGTAATGGGTTTTTTTTGAATGATAGATTTAGTGATAGTGCCTAACGATATTTTTGGTGGTGATGCTTGATGTGGCACGAGATAACAGGATATTCCCAAACTCTGCAGGTAAGCTATTCCTTCCTGATCAGTCGGTGCCGTCTCAAGCCCCAGAAAAGTAATCTGATCGGTTTTTGACACTTGGGTAAGCAGATTTAGTACGCGAATCCGCCCACCATCCGTAGCTGGAAACGGCACTGTAATCGAAAGGAAAAGAATCTTCATCAAGATTTAAGAAGCTATTGCCAAGGCCCTTATTTCGCCGAATTCACGTGTGAGTTTCTGCCACGAACTCCCATGGTCCATACTCCGGAAAATTTGACCACTTACACTGTAAGCTACGATTAAACCTTCTACCTGATCATTACAGGCGAAATTCCAAATCGTACTGTTTGATGTGATACCTAAATCAGCGTGTTCCCATGAATTTCCCAAGTCAACAGTGTAGAAAATACCTCCTTCATCGCCAGGAGGCCCATTCCCTGCCCCAATGTAGACACGATTCTCTCCGTTTGGGCAATATAGTACTGCCCGCGTATACGACCATGGGAGGTGATCTTTCACTGTCAATGGAGTCCAATATTTCAGGTTATCTGTTTGGCAGACATCGTTATTGGTAGCAACTATGATTTTTTTTTGTTGGCCGGGGATAACGGAAATGCCATGAATATCAAGGCTGCTGAGTCCTTCATTAATTGTTTCCCAATTTTCCCCGCCATCCGTGCTGCGCCGAAAACCATCAATCTCAATCCCTGCATAAACGATTTGGTCGTCTTCTGGATCAATGACAATTGATGTCACACGTGGAATAATCGCGCCGCCCGCGCATTCATCAGCAAGCTCAACATCAAGCCGCTTCCAAGTTTTACCCCCGTCAGCGGACTTGAATAAATCCGATGGGCAGGTACCCGCAAAAATGGTGTCCGGATTCTTCGCACTAATTTCTATGTCCCATATTTGCAAATCGTTCATTTCTGAATCAACAAGTTGCCAAGTTTCCGCACTGTCTTCGGTATGGTAGAGACCGTTTTCTGTGCCGGCGAAGATCACAGACGAGTTACTTGGATCTACGGCAATGGCACGGATATCAGCCTCTGCAAAGATACCGTTACTGGTACGTGTCCATGAATTGCCAATATCTTTACTCCGCCAAACACTTTGACCAATTGTGCCGATGTACATAATTGATTGTTTCATTTTCCGCTCCTTTTTATTTATTGAGAATTAAGGTTCCCTGCACTGATTTGTCTGTCAAGGTAATAGATCTGCCAAAGGATGGTATTGGGGGCCATTCTTGGTGGCAGATACAGTTGGTAGACGTAATTATCTTGAATTTGCTGCATGGGGGTTTTTGAGACGAGCAATTTTTGATCGGTAAGAACTGAAATTTGCGGGGTCTCTGAGAGAATCTTTTTACTTAATACCATTAGAATCTCCCAATATCTGGAATGAATTGGGTTTTTCAATACAAATGTTTGCGTCATCACCTCTCGGTCAACCTCAGCACGATAGTCGTATGGCGATATTGATTTCCCAAGCACGTTTGTCAATTCTTCAAGACTCGGTACCACAACAACAGTATCAGCCATTTCATCAGTGGATGGTAGGATTTGGTTTCCTCTTCCACTGTTTGACAATTGTAAGTTATTTACATTTATTGGTCTTCCCCTTGCAAGCTCAATAGTTCTAATGTCAAATGGGAATCTCCCTCTACTTTCAAAATCGAAGGAGATTTGTTGTCCAATACGAAAGTTGGAGAATTCCAAATAGTGGGTAGCATAACCTTCCAGTCGATCTCCGGTTACATTTATTGGATACGATCGATGCTTACGGTGAGTTTTGACTTTTATGTTAATTTTTCGATACCCGAATCTTCCTTGATCAAAGATCTCGTCATCTAAGTAGTTTGCGACTTTCCAATCGCTGAATACTGAGGAGAAACTTTGCCTGAAACCATGTAGCTGTAATACCTGATTAATTCCACTAATACCCACTGAACGGTTTTTGACTAATGAGGAGACAAAACTTGTCCCACCATAATGTTCATCCAGATAGAGTATCCATAGATATGTTGCTCCATAACTCGGCAACTGGTTTTGGCCGTCTGCAGGCCAATTGGTTAATGAAGTATTAGGCTTCTGTCCAAACGCCTGGAGATGCTCAACCGATGAATAGCCACATAGCAACATTGCATATTCCGAAATCCCCTCGTTAACCCAGATTTCTTCGTTCTGGTCATGTCTCCAGTGAATAAGGTGCTGAAATTCGTGCGCGACAGTGCCAAATCCCTCATTGCTCCCAACGTTGAGAGGATCAGTGTCAATGTAGATGATGTCTCGCTCATTGCTCCACATCTGTTTCTGTAACTGTGGGTGAATTAATTTGCCATGTGCTTGATCAATGGGATTGAAGTATCCACCGATAAATTCGCCTTGGAAGCGAAATCGATCTGGAATATCAAGTAATAGAATATAGATTCGGTCGTCGTTGTCAATATTGGGAGGGTGACCGAACGCTTGGGTTTCTATCTGATAGATGCCGCGGTTTCCATCGGATAATGTTAGTTTTTCAAAGACACGATTGAGATTTTGAACAACTTTGGCGGTGATAGTTAGCTGCCACTGCGAATCCTCGACGAAAATGTAGCAAAAGTCGCCGATAGTCCGCAGTGTTGCTTTGGTTCGGTACTGATTATAATTTCTGAAATCAATCGCATAAAAAGAGACTTGATCTCCGACTTTGAGGACTTGTTTCTGGGCAGGTGATGATGGTAGATCTACCGGTGGTATATTCCACAGATTAGAGGCACGCAGATCCGGAGTTCCACAGATCAATGCGATGGTATGGAATGGAAATAGATATGTGGAAGAAATGACCAGAAAGGCGAGTGTTTTTAAACTTAGCTGTTGAGTCAACGTTAAAAAGTTACTATGACGTAAATTACTTGATTTTCGTGTAGTATCTTTCAATCTTCTGCCGGATTTTTTTGTTTTCTGGATTGAGTGTTTTAGCTTTTTGCCAGGCACCAATTGCATTGTTCTTCATGCCAATTTTTAGATAGATGTCACCTAAATGATCTTGGATTTCCCAACTCTCGGATTCGAATTTGACCGCTTTCTCAAGCTCAATTCGTGCTAGTTCGTCTTTACCCATCTTGAAGTATGTCCAACCCAGACTATCCAAATAGGCTCCATTTTCCGGTTCTTTTTTCAGGGCAATTTGTATGATGTCAACAGCATATTCCAGGTTAGTACCGAGTTCAGCTAAGAGATAACCAAGTGCATTATAAGGTTCAGATCTATCAGGTGAGATCCGAATCGCATTCCGAAGATGAAATTCGGCTTTTTCAAAGTCCTTGATCTCTTGATAAGATAAACCGAGTAGGTAGTTTGCATCAGCATGTTCAGGGTCTTCGATGAAAATTTTGTTAAGAGTTTCAATCGCCTGTTTCGGTCGATCCGCAGTCAGATAAAGACTCCCGAGTCGAGCTCGAAAAATTCCAAGCATTTTATCAAACTGCCTTGGGATATTTGGAGCATATCGGCGCATTTTTGTATAGGCTGATATAGCCTTAGTAATTTTCTCTACAGCTGAATTGATCAATTCAGCTGTAGGATTATCAGTACTGTATATACTGTTTTCAGCAGGTTCATAGGATGCGGTATAAAGTCGACCGAGCGACTCATGCCCTTGCCACATCGTATCATCAATTTTGACTGCACGTTCATATGACCTGATTGCTTCTTCACTGTCACCAAGGTCTTCGTATGCATTTCCAAGTCTCAAGAAAAAAACAGGCTGATATGGCATAAGGCGCGTTAGTTGTTTAAATGCCTGTTTACCAAGCTCAGGATCTTCTTTAGTAGCAGCGATTTCACCTAGATATTGATAGGCATCAACATAATCGGGATCTAACTGTGTTACTTTCCTCAGTTGTTCAATAACAGGCTGCCAATTTTTCTGTCGGGAGTTTACTGTACGTTTAAACATCACTTGTGCCAGCAGAAAGCGTGGTAGCGGATTTTTAGGATTGATCTCAATCGCCCGACGAGATTCCTGATCGGCAGTTCGAATATCATGAATGGCCAAACTGACATTAGCGAGTTGGGCGTGGGTAAACGCAGAGGATGTGTGGAGATGGAGCACACGCTGATAGACGTCTCTTGCTTCTGGGAACCTTCTTGACGCACGCAAATAGGTTGCCCAGGTCAGATCTCTATATATTTTTTTAGCTTTTTCACGTTTGGGCTCAAGCGGACGGTCAATAATTTCCTGAGCGAAAAGCACAGGAGTTAACAGGACGCAAATCGACATAGCAGCCAAGATTTTATACATTTTGACAATCCGAACTTGGTTGTTTTTGAAAAGATGCAACTTCTTTTTGCTTTAGATAACGATATTTTCCAATTGGTAGATTACCTAAAGACAAGTTCCCAATTCGCACACGTTTAAGATAGAGAACTTTGTGTCTAACTGTCTCAAACATCCTACGGATCTGACGTTTTTTTCCTTCATGGAGAATCAGCTTAAAATGGGTGTTTCCTCTGTTTTGGCCAATCTTTTGAACGACTGCAGGTGCTGTTTTGCCACTCACAATTTGGATTCCCTCACGGAGTTGCTGAACGGATTTTTGGGAAGGGCTTCCGTCAACCCAAACCAGATAGGTCTTCTTAATCTTATTGCTTGGATGCAGAATTTGATGTGAAAAGCTACCATCGTTTGTCAAGATTAGCAACCCCTCTGTATTTAAGTCCAGTCGCCCTACAGGATAAACTCTCTCTTCAATTATATCAACTAGGTCCATTACTGTAGGACGATTATATTGATCCGAAACGCTGGTGATGTAACCTTCCGGTTTATTCAACATCAGGTAAATTGGTGCAGGCTTCTCGAGGACTCTGCGTCCATCAAATTGGATGAGATCCTTTTTTTGATCAATGTGTCTGCCGGGAATAAAAACTTGTTTTCCATTGATTTTGACCTGCCCATCAATAACATACTGCTTGGCAAGACGACGAGAACCAATACCTCGTTCGGCAAGAAATTTTTCAAGTCGAATTCTCATGGAACATCTCGATCTGCCAATTGTTAGCAAGTGATATTCGTCTCAAACCCCGATCAGGATTTACGGCAACTGGGTTTCCAAAAAGTTGAAGCTTGTAATGGTCAGAATGGTGGTTTCCATAAGCATAAGATCGATTAAGATCTAAGTTATGTTGTTCGGCTAGTTTTTGTACAACAGTTGCTTTATTTTCTGCATACAGATTAGTACCTGTCAACTGCCCGCAGATTTTTCCATCTTTAACTTCTAAAGTGTTTCCGATAGCCTGATCAACCTCAAGTTGCTCACCAAAAAAACTGACCAAAATCTTGAGTGATCCCGACAAAATAAAAACCATATGGCCGTTGTCACGATGCCATTTAATCAAATCGTAGACCCTTGGAGATATATGATTTATCAAGTATTCGTCGACGCAGAACTTCGCAATATCACAAACGTACTGGAAATCGAGTCCGCGAAGATAAACCTTGTTCGCTTTTGCTCGACGGAGATTAGTAGTCCTGATAAGATATGTTCCCCAACTCACTAAATTGCCAAATGGTAATACTCCTCGCTTGAGCATCTCCTTAAAGAAAACGTTCTCTGATGAATTATCGATGATTGTACCATCGAGATCGAAAACCGCGCATACCCTCATAAACGCTCCAGATCCTAAGCTAATTTAAGATTTGCTTGATGGCCCTCTTCAATGAAGGCGGTCATCAGGTCGACTGAACCTTTGAGGTCTGATTTGTTGATAGTCTCGACACTGCTATGAATATAGCGCGTGGGTGTGGAGATCGTTGCTACTGGTACACCCGCCCTTGATTTTTGCATGGCGGCTGAGTCAGTTCCTCCTCGTGGTAGAATCTCGTGTTGCCACGGAATTTCACGTTTATCAGCCAAATCTTGCAGGAACTTAACCAGTTTTGGATGCTGAATGGCCGAGGAATCAAAGATCTTAATTGCTGTTCCTTCTCCAAGTTCGGTGATCTTTTCACGGTCGTTAACTCCCGGCGTATCGGTTGCCAGTGTTGTGTCGAGACAAATGCCTACATCTGGGTTAATACCAAAGGCACTTGTGGTGGCGCCTCGCAAACCAATCTCCTCCTGTGAAGTGGCCACGGCGTAGATCTCGACTCCATATTTTTCGGCGTTCTGCATTGCTTTGATCATAATGTAGACAGCAACACGATTATCCATAGCTTTACAGGAAACACATTCACCTAGTTCAATAAAATTACGTTTCAAAGTCACTGGTGTACCAATCTGTACCTTCTCCTTAACTTTATCACCGGATAGCCCCAAATCGACGATAAAATCCTGGACCTCTAGTTTTTTATTTCGATCCTCAGGATTCTGAATATGAGGAGGTTTGATACCAGGATAAAGAATCCCAACTAGATCTCCTTCATCAGCACACACCCTGACATGTTGGGCAACCATGTTTCGTGGGTCATGACCACCCAGGGCAACAATCCGAATCCACCCTTTTTCCTCAATGTGCGAAACAACAAAGCCGATTTCGTCCATATGGGCAGCGATCATTAGCTTTGTTGCGCCTGATTTTTTTTTGATGCATAATATGTTTCCCATTGAATCGACAGCAATCTCATCTACGATTGGTTCAAGTTCACGTCGAACGATTTTCCGTATTCGTTCTTCCCTACCGGGAATTCCTGAACTTTCGCAGAGTTCTTTCAAAAGTTCCATAATCTTCCTTTCTTGATTATTGATTATGATTTGGCAATAATTACTGCGTACCGTAGTGGTACATCTCCAACATTACGAATGCCGTGCGGGACTTGACAATCGACAAGAATTGCGTGATTGTTTTTCAAAATATGGGTCTGATCGCCAAATACGATTTCACCTTTGCCTGAAAAGACGTAAAAAATTTCTTGACCCTCGTGTTGGTGTGGTGCATGCATACTTTGGTTGGGACCAACCTCTGAAATGTGCATGTGAAGCTTGCTATTATCAAGTCCGTTTTCGAAAATAAATCGATCTATCCCTTTGATATCGTTTCTAATTTCAGCTTTCATTAACAAGGATCTCCAAGTAGTAATTTTTCACCGACGTGGGAAGAAAGTATCAATTCCTGCTTCAACATCATCAATTGGATGTCCATATTCACGTTCATAATTTTCATGGATTTTGGTTTCTGTTTCCGTTGGATCGATAATTGGAAAAGGAATTGTCTCGCGGTTTCGCTGGGCGGACTCATTCATTCCAATATTCATCTCCTGATCTTGTCTAGCGGGAATAGCACCGTATTCCGGATCAGTGTCTTGGATAATAGCGTTGGCGATGCTTAAGAGTTCATCAGCGACCGCAATCTGTCCTTCAGAGAGCTGATAGTTTTTGAAAGGATTATCCCACTGAACTTGCTGGTTAGGGAGTTCTAGCTTAATCTTGTCAATTACCTGCACGCCGTTGATGTCGACCATTACTCGCTGAGGAAGATAACCGGTGCTGGTTGCACCAGTTTCAATATTTTCTTGGTGAACGATATGAATTTCTTCGCCCACAATTGTTCCTTGGCTACCGTCAATCTGTGAAATTCCGTTTTGTCCACGTCCAAGGGATCTGGCATGGATAACGTTGGAATAGATCATAATTGCTGTCGAGTTGTTGTCAAATTCCAAAAATCCAAATGACCATTTGTCGCTGGTGTGATACCGTTTCATCCGATCAATAATTGGAATAATCGGACTTACCTGACTGATACCAAGAATTGATTTTGGATTTCCATTAGTACGAAGCCGAAGCATACTCATGCCGTGATAACCTCCTTCGTAGAAGATACGATAGATCCGGCTGACATCGCCAATGATGCCCGCGTTGATGACCTCGGACAGGAATCGTTCTTTCGGTGCACGATAATAATTCTCGGCGATCTCCAACTTGACATTATTCTTATTTGCTGTCTCAATCATTAAATCTGCCATGGGGAGAGAAACAGCTATTGGTGTTTCGCAAATGACACTGATCCCCGCGTTGGCCACAAAGCACGTAACCGCATGATGCGCGACTCCGGGAACAGTAATATCAACAACATCAAGTTGTTCCTTCTCAACCAGATCTCGGACACTTGTATACGCATTTACCCTGTACTTTTCAGCGTGTTGGATTGCAGATTTTTCATCTATATCACAGATTGCAACTAGATTATAGGTGTCTTTGAGCTTGGAAATAACCGGGAGGTGTGACCCGGCTCCACGGCGTCCAGCACCGATCAAGGCAATATTCAATTTTGGCATTTTATACCCAATTTCCCTCAAGTTTAATGTTTGAATTTCTATCAAATTCCATAATTGATATCTTAATCTCTAAAGAAGGCACATCCTCGTATGTTAAATAAACAATGATACTACAACTAATGTCATTTTGGATACTCATAAATGCATTTGAAGTGAGGTGGAACTCATTAAGGGTAGGAGTTTCTTACAAAATTGGAAGGACAATTTCCGTCAAGATTTCGTTTACGTGACCAAATCTTCAGTTGGACTTGATGCGGTTGCGTATAGTTTTCGTGGAATTCGCCCAGAGAGAAATGCCTCTCGACCTGCTTCGACAGCTTTTCGCATGGCGGAAGCCATCAAAATAGGATTGCGCGCTTTGGCCACTGCGGTATTCAAAAGAATCCCGTCACACCCCAGTTCCATTGCCACTGTGGCATCAGATGCCGTACCGACGCCTGCATCAACAATCACCGGAACCTTGATGAGATCACGAATAATTTGAATATTGTATGGGTTACGGATACCTGCACCCGATCCAATTGGCGCGCCAAGCGGCATAACAACAGCACATCCGATATCCTCTAATTTTTTACAAGTGATTGGATCATCGTTGCAATACGGCAGGACTGTAAAACCATCCTTAATGAGTTCAGATGCGGCAGGGATTAACTGTTCTACATCCGGAAAAAGGGTCTGATCATCGCCAATCACTTCGAGTTTAATTAGGTCTGTACCCAGAGCTTCTCGCGCTAGCTGCGCTGTTAAGACAGCGTCCTTTGCAGTATAACAACCTGCTGTATTTGGTAAGACGGTGCAATTTTCCTCCTTAAGAATGCTATAAAGATTCTCACTTGATAGATCATTCAGTTTAACTCGGCGAATTGCAACGGTGACAATATTGGCTTCACTCATTTTAATCGCTTTCAACATCACGTCAAAATTCGGATAGCCTGACGATCCAATGAGTAGACGTGAACTGTAGACTTGATCCCCGATTTTAAGCCCTTCCATTCTTATCCGCCTTGAACCGCATGAATGATTTCAATTTCACTGTCGGGATTGATGCAGGTTTCCGACCACATCTTTCGTGGGATAACCTCACAATTAACCGCAACCGCAACTCCTGGTTTCGTGAGATCAAACCCAAGATTTTCAATTAGTTGAAGCAGATCTATATTACCACTAATTTCCTGCGTTTTCCCGTTAATTAATACTGTCATATTTTGTCCTTAAACTCACATTAAAGTTAGAAAAATCGAGAATTAACTGTGTTAGGCAAAGCGCTTCAACATGAATGGAGCAATCAAATTTGACGTTTGATCTGTCATAACTAGAGCACTGATTTCGCGGCATGTAACGGGCGTTAACAAAATCCCTTGACGATAGTGTCCAGTTGCCATAATTAGATTCTTAATCTGTGTTTTTCCCAAAATTGGAGCATTATCTCGACTGCCAGGTCTGAGCCCGGCCCACGTTTCATCGATCGGGAGTTCGTAAATACTGGGCAACACTTCCCAAGCACCACGTAACAGTTCAAATATACCACCAGCGGTAATTTTGGTGTCGAATCCTTGCTCTTCACAAGTAGCCCCAATTAAAAGGCGTCCATCACCCTTAGGTGCAAGATAAGCATCCGGAGCGTAAATCACATGCTGTAAAATCGGTGGGGCTTCCATCCTCAGAGCGATCATTTGCCCCTTGACAGGGCGAACAGGTGGGCGTACCCAGTCTGGCAGTCCATCAACTTGTGATGACCAACATCCAGCTGAGAGAATAATTAGATCCGTTTCAATAAAATCTTCTTGTACTTGAATTCCAACTGCCTCCTCATTCTGAATTTCAATTTTGCGAACTGAGGTCTGTTCGCGGAGGTTTCCGCCAAATTTCTTAAACGCTTGTATTAAGGCTTGAACCATCAGGCGATTATTGACTTGAAAATCGCTCTTACAACTCACTGCACTAGTAACTCTTGGAGAAAGATACGGCTCGATTTCTCGTGCTTCCACGCCCGTTAGCCATTCAACAGGCAGATCATGCGCAAGTTGTACCGCATAGTGGTGCTCTAGTTCAGCCTGATCGTCTCGATTAAGCGCAACCATCAACGTTCCATGCGTGCGATAGTCAACCGATATCTGGCTGTCGGATTCAAGTTCATCAACCCATTCAGGGTACAGTTCCGCACTTGCCAACCCAAGTTGCAACAGGTCATTCTCCTGCATATTAACCTCTGTTCTTGGGGAAAGCATACCTGCTGCTGCCCAACTTGCTCCTCGTCCTGCCCAATCCCTTTCATAAATTGTGACGCCTAAACTGTTCTTGGCAAGTTGCCAGCCAATACTTAGGCCAATTACACCTCCACCAATAACAGCAACTTCCTTGGGTGGCATTTGTGTCTTAATTTCCTTCGCCAACTAGGACATTATCAAATAAATCCGCCGCTTCGATCTTTCGGGTAATTAACTTGTTATTAAACCCAAATGCCGTGAATTTTTCCCATTTTTCCTGAGATTGTTGTTGTGATTTTGCGAACATAGGTAGTGTGGCGGTGAAAGCTAATAGGTCTAAATCTTTTCGGACGTTTGGATTAGCTGTAAAATAAGCTGTTAGTGCTTCGTATGGATGTTTCTTTGTCAGTTCAATGGCTTCTTTAATGGCAAGTACAAATTCTTTTACGGTCTTCCGATTTTCAAGCAGATACTTGTCGTTGGTGATAAAAACTAGCTCGTAGTAATCAGGAACCCCGTGTTCTTCAAGCGGGAAATAATTGGCTTCGACCCCTTCAAGGAGCAACTCATTAATTTCATAGTTCCAAAATGCACCAATAACGGCGTCAACGCTTCCAGAGAGAAGGGACGGAGAGATGTTGAAGCCGATGCTAATCAGTTCGTAATCGTCTTTCGTTAAACTTGCTTTTTGTGCGATTGTTTCGAATAGGATTAAGTCCAACGGGGCAACAGTATATCCAATCTTTTTCCCTCTTAAATCTCCTGGAACTTCAATCCCTGATTTCTTTAAGAAACTAATAGTATTCAGAGGATGATCAACCAAAACACCTATGGATTTTATAGGCAGTTCCGCTGCTCTGGCAATTGTAACACTGGGTTGATAGCTAACGGCAAGGGGGAATTTGCCGGCGGCCACCAATTTAATTGGATCAGCCGGGTTAGTTGGTGGAATCACTTCAACCTCAAGACCATGTTTGGCGAAAATTCCTTTTTCCTGTGCGACATAGATTGGAACATGATCTGCATTTGGAAACCAATCCAGCAAAAGGGTGACCTGTTGTAATTCGGCTCCTTGCACACCAACCAAGTTGCCCATCAAAATCATACTGTAAGCGATTAACAGAATCAAACGAGTCCTTATCATTCCAGAACCTCCATGGAAAAATTATAGCAAAAAATAATGAAATTTACGCTAGGTAGCTTATTACCATTTACGGACAAAAGTAAGTCGTCCTACAATACCATCATTACCTTCCCTCTCCTCCTCTCTGATCTCAGATCCCAAAAATAACCCAAGCGTATTATTTTTGCCGTATTTCAAGTGAACCTTTCCACCAATCGCACAACTGGCTAGCGAATCTAACTCATTGCCGCTTTCATCTTTACCGCTTAGATTGAGTGTTACTTCCAATTGTGGGCCAACCGAGACAACATCTCCAAGAGCATATAGCAGGAAATTCCGCGTGTAGAATTGATTTCCCGCCTCCTCATCAAAAGGGGAATTGAGAAAACTCATTAACCATGATTCAAAATAGATACTTCCTATTGTCGAAAACGTATACAACTGAGGAACAAAAGTGGCAATATTCATCGCTTCAAAATCAAACGTAAGTCCGATCATAGGTAGTACGACTAGACTGTCTTTACTATCTTCTTTTTTGATGAGCGTGAATAGAGGCCCGATATCAAACTCACCTGTCGCGCCAACAACATAGATATCTGAATCGATTTCCAGACCGCCGAACGGGTGGCTGGCTCCAAACCAAATCTGTGTTCCGTGTGAATCTGTGTCTGTCCGGAACCATCCAGAAATGTTGGATTCATCTTCAGCTATGAGCTGTATATTACTCATAACCGTCAACAAAGAAATAATTCCAAATTTCCAAATAATGGATGAAATTTTGTAGTTCATAATATCATTATCCTTTAGCATTTTAGATTAGTGGTTAGGTTAGTGATTTGACAGTGAAATTATGTTAAAGTTTTCCAAGGCATAACTATCTTTTCCAAGAAAGTCATTATCGCCAGGAGTACGAGTCCCATAGCAGTGAGACAAACGATGGCAGCGAAGACGAGCGCAATCTGCATTTGTGAGTTTGAATGTAACATCAAATAACCAAGTCCTGCCTTTGAGCCAACCCACTCGCCAATAACTGCACCGATTGTTGATATCGAAATTCCGATCTTGGCTCCGGAAAAAATAAAGGGTAAAGCTGCAGGGAAATTGACCTTCCTCAGAATTTGCCATCGATTTGCTTTTAGGATTCGAAACATGTTTACCACATCGGGATCTGCTGATTTCAATCCGTCTAGCGTGTTCAATGTAATCGGGAAAAAGACGATTACGGCTGTCATCACCACCTTTGAAAATATACCGTAACCAAACCATAAAATCAATAAGGGTGCAACGGCGAATACTGGAACGGATTGCGATCCAACGATAAAGGGATAGAACGCGTATTCTAGGATGCTAAACTGAAACATTAAAATCGCAATTGGAATTGCAATTGCAATTGCTAACGTAAACCCGATCAACATCTCCTGTAAAGTAACTAGCGTGTGACTGAGTAACAGCGTGTGCTTTTTAATAAGTTCTGTAAATATAAGGATTGGTGCAGGTAGAATATAATGTGGGATTTGATAAAATCGGACGCAAAATTCCCAGAAGACCAATCCGCTCATTAGTAGAAAAAAGGGAAGTATTCTACGGTTCAATTGTGAACCCTTTTTTATATTTGACAAAATTAATTTTTGACAAAAAAAAACGTTGTCCCAGAGTTTGAGGAAAACGCAATAGAAAATTGAGGATATTTGCCTTTTTCCCTACGCTGGTATAATCCAGATCAGGTTCAGAGGGTTTAATCTCAGCCCATACAGGACACCCCTAACATTTGAGAATGCTACAATACCTTTAGCAAAAAGTCAAATCAAAGATCAGTCATGTATAGGCATTTGGACCGCTTAAGTCCCTAAAGTGTCAAGCAACTGCTGTTTATAAGAAATAAATTCCCGGTTGGTAACAGATCTCGGTCTTTCTAGTTCAACATATATTTCATCCCTTACTGTTGCTGGACGATCAGACAGTATATAAACTCGGTCGGAGAATAACAGTGCTTCTTCAATATCGTGTGTGATTAATAAAACGGTTTTTTCCCACTCTTGCCAGATTTCAAGGAGCAATTGATACATGGAAGATCTCGTTATCGCATCCAGTGCGCAAAACGGTTCATCCAAAAGGAGCATTTCCTTCTCCAAAAGAAGTGTTCGGATTAGAGCAACCCGCTGTCGCATCCCACCTGAAAGTTGAACTGGATAGCTCTTTTCGAACCCTTTCAAGCCTATCCATGCTAACAACTCGGTTGCCCTGGCTTTTAGTTTAGTTTTTTGCTTGTCCTGTATCTCTGCGCTAACCACTGCATTCTGGATTACCGTTCGCCATGGCAGAAGCAAATCATTCTGTTGCATATAAGCGAAATTACCGGTAACACCACGAATCGGTACGTCACCGAGTAAGATCACCCCTGAGTCGGGTTGAATCAACCCGACAATTAAGTTGAAGATGGTTGACTTCCCACAACTGGATGGTCCAAGAATTGAAACAAATTCGCCGGGTGATATTGATAGATTGATGCAATCAAGTACATCTATCCGATCCTGATCCGATGGAAAAGATTTTGTTATGTCTACGAGTCGAAGCTGGTTCTTGCCGGAATCCATTCGCCTCCGTCAACACGTAGATTTGAACCCGTAATATGGTCTGCTGCTGATGAGCATAAAAATGCTACAGATTTACCAATATCTTCTATGGTTGCTGCACATTTTAACGGTAGGTTCTTCCATGCTTCCTGCAAAAACTCTTCCGAGAAAAAATCACGTTCGCCGGGTGTATCCGTCCAACCTGGCTCAATAACGTTCACATTAATATCGTGATCAGCCAGCTCACCAGCAATAGTATAAGCCATATTATTGATTGCTCCTTTAGCCATATTATAGGCAACGGTATTTGGAAAGGGACGCAGTGCATGAATGGAGCTAATCACTACAATTTTCCCCCCTGTTCCTTGGCTAACCATTTGCTTGGCTGTCGTATGCGTAACGTAAAAAACTCCCCACATACAGACATCCAGCGTTTTCGAAACTTCCTCAACTGTCGTTTCCAGAAACGGTCTGCGAATACTCATAGCAGCATTACTCACTAAAATATCAATCTGCCCATAGTGATCAAGAGTTTCATTGATCATTTTCTCTACCGCATTCACATCAGAAACATCTGCTCCAATCACAATAGCGGATCTACCAAGTTCTCTAACAATCCCGGCTACCTCTTCAGCTTCATCACCATGGCGAAAATAATTAATTATTACGTCTGCTCCACATTTGGCAAGTTCGATCGCACAGCCCCGCCCGATGCCTCTTGACGATCCAGTAATCAGAGCAACTTTTTTCTCTAAATTGATCATATTTTATCTTGAAATTCCTTGATTTTTTTACATGTTTTTACATGTATACATGGTATGTTTACCATACCATGTATACAAAGTCAATGGGTTGAAACTCTATAAATATAGCTGGGATTTCGATGTAATCTTCACTTCTTAACTTCTGTTTTATGGTTCTACATCACATGTCCATAATATTTTTCTGGTTCTGAAAATGTTTCTGTCCTAAACAAATATTTTATCCCGAAATATTTTCAGTTGGCAAGGCTTTGGACCTGTGATAAAATCCCACGAAATCTGGGGTTAGAGGGAGAAACCGACTTGAATAAAAATATTGCTTGCTTTCTAGTGATATTTTCATCTTTGAGTGTTATCAGTTGTGTGCCGAGAGGGAATCAGAAAGTCCCACAGATCAAGATGACAATTCGAAACACATTGCCAATCAAGCGAGAAAATGTTCCAGTTATCATCTCGCTTGATCAATTAAAACAGGTTGCTCAAGACTTTTCTTTTAAAGCTTTCATGGTAATTGAAGAAAACACAGGTCTACAGAACCCTCAGCGGAATGAGGAACCGATTCACGCACAGGTGGATGATACTGATTATGATGGTGAAAGGGATCAACTGGTTTTTCTCATCGATCTTGCTCCAACTGAAGCGAAGACAGTTTTTATTCGTTATGTTTCGGAAACAGCTGAAAATCAAATGCCCCTCACATTCGGCTTCACCAAGCAGACACGGGCTGGGATATTCCCGCATTTGAATGCTTTAGCTGCTATTGAGTCTGAACTCAATGTCTATCTGTTGAAAGCAAATGGTGCTATCTCAGTATTGGCAAAAAAAACAGAGAAATTGGAATTAAACCGACTAGGTCGAGAAGAGGATAATAAACAGCCAAACACAATTGAACTCAAACGTACAGAAGATTTGATAGGTTATGGTGGGTTCGTACTGCGGATGCGGAATGACAATAAGCCAGACGGTTTAGATCCTCTAAGATATGTCCCTCACCCTAAAGATAGTAGCCCTTATCAACACGTCCGCGTAATTATGGATGGGCCTGTACGGTCAACGATAGAACGCATCATTCCAAATTGCACAGTTGGAGATAAGGAAATTGAATTAACAGAGACGCTTTCAATTTATGGTAAAAGTCGGTTTGCAGAACACCGCATTAAAATCCAAGGGAGTCTTGAAGGGGTTCTAATTGAAACTGGAATCCCGAAATCAAGAGACAACCAAGTTGATGAGAAAAAGGGATTAATCCAATCCTGGCAAGATGCCATCTTGG
>DTUY01000307.1:25987-52481 GCA_012963885.1 Candidatus Poribacteria bacterium
AACCAAGTTGATGAGAAAAAGGGATTAATCCAATCCTGGCAAGATGCCATCTTGGGTCAACCAGGTGAAGGTCAAATCGGTGTTGGTCTTGTCTATCCAACCAGTCCGATTTCAGTAGATACAGATTTTTCAAGAATATTAGAAATATTCTTGAAAAATTCTTCTTCAAGAATATTGCTTAAACCCGATAAAAATGGTGAAGTGATCTGGTATGTAGTAGGTGTTTGCAACAAAGGTGATTTAGGATTTAAAACGGAAGAGGATTTCAAGCAGTTTCTTGGATTGCAAGCTGTTGAGCTTCATACTCCACCAATTGTGCAACTTTTTGAGCCAGAGGAATAAACACATTTGAATAGCAGAGGAGAAGTTTTGGAAAAATGTCACTTATGAACAGGGAAATGGAATTTTATAGTGAAAATGGTTATCTCCTAAAAAAGCATCTTGTTCCAACTTCAATTATTGAACAAATAGCCAAAGAAACTGATCAAATCCACGAGCGTATGCTTGACAATATACCCTCCAGTATCGGTATTTCTTGGGAAGAATATGACGATCCGGGAAAGCCGAAACGCATCAGACAATTGATGCATAGTGAACTTGTCAGTGATGGAATCAACCGAGTCCTGAGATCGGACGAAGTTCTTGACATCATTGAAACATTAATAGGACCAAATATCTCACTCTATCACAGCAAACTCCTACCTAAGTCTGCCTACTACGGAACGATTACACCATGGCATCAGGACTACTCGTATTGGAAAGGAGCAGATAATCAGCCATTGATGATTAACTGCATGTTTTTTATTGATGCAGCAACTACTGGGAACGGTTGTATTCAGTTCGTTCCCGGTAGCCATAAAAAAGGGCTACTTGATCATGATCATGGCAACCATTCTTTTGGTCTCTACCTGCCTGGTTTTTTTGAAGAATGTGATGAGGCAGTGCCGGTCGAAGCCGAACCCGGAGACTGCATTTTCTTTGGCCCGCTGGTTATTCATGGATCTAACACCAATAAATCTCCCTATCATCGACGTGCCAATACATTTGCCTACAATGTCACGAATAATAATCCTAGACAATGTCGGGAAGTGCTACGCGGTACAGTACTTATTGATGGGTAATAAAGAGGGGCGTTTTCTGCTTTAAGATGACTCTTGATGATTCGACTCTTTATGATGACATTTGGGGTTTGATAGTCATAATGCGGGTATGGTTGGCGAGGTGTATTCAAGTCATTACAGAGGGCGTTGAGGGTATGAAGTGTTGATGATGATAGCGGACGCAGGGACAGTCTTACTCAATGACAATCATTTTTGTGTTTGCTGAAAGTCTTGGGTTAATATCGAGTAAAAATAGATTCCGCTCGAGACCCGCTCACCCAAATTGTTCTTGCCATCCCAATACACCGCTTTACGTTGGCTGATGTATTGACCGACCGTCAATATGCCCAAGTTGGACTTGCGAATGAGAGTCCCATTGGTGTCATGGATTTGGATGGTTAAATCCGTACTTTTAGACAGTTGAAAAGGAATCCATGTATCGGGGTTGAAAGGGTTTGGGTAGTTGGGAAAGAGGGCATTTTGACAAAGGCTTTCAGAAATCAGGGATGGTGCAAGTAGACTGTTTTTTTCATAAACCTCGCCAAAGTGCATGGCAACAGACGTAAAATTAAAGATATTGACTATGCCATCTCTGTTGATGTCCGGGTTAATTTCAAGGTCCAGCGGAATAGGTAAACCAAAATAACGTGCAACAAGACTTAGATCAAAAATGTTAACAACTCCATCGTTATTCACATCCCATGGATGGGCAGGGTTTTCAACTGAAACATCTGCCTTATACATTTCACATTCAATCTTATTTTGGCTTGAGTTAAGCAGGATGAGGTTCTCCAGTTGAACTTGGCATGATCCAACCTCAATGGCACGAAAAAGCACAGATAGTAGTATTCCACTTCCGTCAACACCTCCTTCACCTTGTATTCGTCGCGACAATGTTTTTGTAAAGACCGTTTGTCTAATCCAATTGAAAAAAGGGGTCTTTGGCTTCTTCTTTAGGTAGCCGTTTGATTCCTGAGTCTCGCGGTAGGATTTCATTAAAACGTGTTGTTGTCACAAAACTAATACAATTTGGGTTTGTCCATTTGAGATCGAATTGGAATCCTACGAGATTTCTCACGGATTCAATCCAGACTGAAACTAAAAATTCGTCGTTTAGATCTATGCGCCGTTTGCGCGGTACGACACGAACAGCACACTTTAGTGGAGGTGTGTAAAGCGTACTGAACGATTTCGGCTGGGACCATCTGCTAGTCTGACCGAAAGTTCCCGATCGAGCACGCCACCAGTAGGTTGTTGCCAGAGATAATACAAACTGATTGGAGAAGCCAGAGAGAAAATTCTCACCAATTTGGGCGGTTAGCTGCTCAGTCGAAGACACTTTGGCATAAGATTGATTGAAATCTGGATTGGTTGACACCTCTAGTTCGTAGTAGGCCGAACCCCTAATCGGTTCCCAACTAAAATCTACCTGAGGGGTATTAATTAGTGCTTTTTCATTTGGTTGTAACAACTTTGGTACTTCAATTGCAGATTGTCCCATCAGTTGAGCCTGCCGTAACCATGGATACTTTATCAGGACTGAAGGCGATGGCATGTCGCGAGTTGGAATCGAATGATTGAATCTCCTGACGAGATGACAAATTCCATAATTTTATGGCTTCATCCGCTGGTGGGCTAGCCAACCCCAATGCCAGTATACTGTTGTCATTACTGTGTGCCATAGATAAGACTGGGCGGTCGTATGTTGTCAATAGGCTGTCAGATTCTGATTGATCTATATTCAGGTAAACAGCTCCATCCCAATCAGCGGAGATGATCTGTGAACCGTCAAAGTTGAAAAGAACTTCCCAAACACGGTTTGTGTGACCAATGAAAGTGTTAACTAGAGTTTGGGTCTCGATCTCCAAAGACGGACGGTTTGGTCTTCGGATCCAGAGGCAATATGGGATCCACTTGGGCTAAATGCTACTGACCAAACGATGCCTTGATGCTGATTGAAGACGATAAGTAAATTTTTTGTTTGCAGATCCCATAATCTCACAATCCCGTCGCTTGAACCAGAAACGAGGAAATTGTTGTCTGAATTGAAATCAATAGAGGTCAATCTACCAGATCTCAGTACGAACCGATCAAGTTCTGATCCTTTAGCAATATCCCAAATACGGATAGATTTGTCTTCTGAGGCTGAAATTAACCGGTTGTTGCCGTAAAAAACCAGATCAATGATTTTCGATTGGTGACCGTTGAGCGTGGCTACAGATATATTCTGGCTAACAGGCCAGACTCGGTTGATCATCACCGCCAGAAGCGATTAATTCCCCATCTGGACTGTAAGCAAGAGCAAGTACTTGGTTGGTATGTCCGAAAAGAAGCTGATGTGAAAATTGCGCGCTGTTAGCCCTAATCAGGAAAGAGAAAAAGATGAAACCTAGGAAAATTCCAACGGATTTTCTCACGGCCAGACCACCAAAATCTAGAGGCTAAACTATATCTGAAAAGCTTCACGAAGTAAGTCGACACTTTTAGGTACACCGATGTCAGCATCAGCTTTACCTTCAAACTCGATCGAGATATACCCCTTAAAACCTACTGCCCTTAGAATGCCAGCAATTCGCTCATAATCAAGTTCAAGAGTGTACCACTCACCACCACCATAGTAGGTTTTGGCGTGTACCAAAGCCGCTTGATGAGAAATCTGTTCTAGCTTCTTGTAAGGATCGGCAAGAAAATTGCCGCAGTCCATGGTCACCATCAACCAGTCAGAATCGATTGCTGACACAATGCGGTTCACCCCTTTTGGAGAGTTGGTCAATCCCCAGTGATTTTCAAGACCAAGGATTACTCCATTTTTCTCGGCAAAAGGAAGACATTTTTCAATCGATTCGATAATCCAATCAAAGGCATCATCCTCTATGTAACCGGGCAAGACAGGCTCATCTCCACCATGCTGCATTAATTTATCGAATGACTTAATCGTACCCCATCGTCCCGAATTTAGACGAATGGCCGGAATGCCAAGATCATAAGCCAACTCAATACAGTGAATGGTGTGATTTATGTTTTTATCCCGTTCACCTGGGTTAGGAGATACAAAGCCTTGATGTATGGATAAAGCATAAAGATCAAGTCCCTGAATGAAAGCGTCCCGCTTTAAATTTTGCAGGTAGGGTTTTTCTTCAGATGCCATCTGACGGTGCAAAATTTCAATACCGTCAAGATTCAGTTCTGCCGCTTTGCCGATTACTGTTTCAATTGGCACCTGCTCAGGCGTAAAATGCCAGTACGAATAAGTAGAAACACCCAATTTCATTGATCAGCTTCCTATTTATTACTCCACCTAAATGATTTGGTTTCATCAACTTTGGCTCTTGGTTTACTCAAGAAAATTCTGAATATAACGAACATCGATCCGAGCCAGATCTATCACACTATCAACCGGTTCGCCTCCATATTCGCTGTGGAAACAGATTGGTCCGTTGAAATGAATGTCTTTCAAGGTACGAACTGTAATTTTCCAATCGACGAAGCCAGTTCCTATCCGCACGACTTCCCCACCACCATCGCCAGGACGGCGCATTAAATCTTTAAACGCTACCACAGCTAAGTAGTCCTTGACAATATCGAGTGCCATGTCGATAGGCTCGCCGACGATGGATAAATGGCCAGGATCGGCAAATACACCAATGTGCTTCGGATTGAAACCTTTAACGAGGTTCATTACTGCACAAGCATTTAGTCCCATTGACGAACCAGAATGGTTGTGAACACATGTTCGTACCTGATGCGTCTCTGATAATTTCTCAAAGTCCTCAAGTTTCTTTCGGCATTGATCGACCTTAGTCCAATAACCGCCATCGTCCGCATTCCATCTCCAATATCCGATTTTGATGTTTTCAACTCCTGCTTCTTCACAGGCCGCATAAACCCGTTTTGTCTCGTCATGGTTGGGATCAAGGAAATCTCCGGGGGCGGTAACAAGAGGGATTGACAAACCGTGACTAGCAAATTGCTTAGCCGCTTCTGGCAATGCTGTATTGGCATTTTCCGGATTTACAGGGTAACCTGGCCGAACACAAAGATCTGCCCCATCAATTCCAACCGACTTGATAGCACCAATAATCTGTGAAACATCCAGATTTTCCAAATGTTTAGTGAACATAATTTTTTTCATCACAACTCCTACCATCGCTGAAGGATAATGGACCTTTGTATCCTTCGCAACCGTTTGCCAATTTAATATTTATCTGATCCTTCTAGCAGAAGCGGTTCAATCCATATGTTACGGTACTTAAGCAGGTCTCCGTGATCTTGCAGCAACAACGGTCCTGGCTCCCGTACATTTTGACCTGCTGATCCTCCTGTTACTCCTAGCAACTGAACGTTATTGTGGATAACAATTCCATTCTGAAGTACGGTCAATCGTGTGGGATCGACAATTTGGTTATCCTCGTTGCAACGTGGTGCACGAAAAAAAACATCGTATGTTTGCCATTCCAGTGGGGGTTTACAGGCATTAACTAGTGGTGCAAACTGATCATAGACTGCTCCACAATCCCCTTTGCCCGGTACCTCGATGCCATATGAGTCAAGGACTTGAATTTCGTACCGACCTTGCAGAAAGACTCCGCTATTGCCCTTAGCCTGCCCAGTAGCTTCCGGCATATCGGGTGTCATGAACTCCAAATGGAGCCTAAAATCAGTGAATAATTCTTTGGTCATAATGTCACCACTAGCAACAGTCATAATTCCGTCAGCAACTATCCACGTGGCGGGGTCACCGTTGCGCTGCATCCAGTTGCTTAAATCTTTATTGTTGAAAACGGCTGATGCCGTGGTCGGAGGAGTTGAAGTCATTATAAAATTCCTTTCATATCAAAGCTGAATATTCAGAATTGAAACTGAATAATTGATAATCCTACTAAAGGGAGAGATTTATCTCAACTCTATTTTTCTTCTGGTCGAGGTTGGAGGAGCAGAAATGTAAATATAAACCTACTTTGCTGTACGAAACTAAGATACCTGCTGATCTTGAGATCAAGATAAGTCCTATCTTTCGTTTGCTAATTGTTTAACATGTTCAAGAACAATAGGCTGGGGACACAATTTTACGAATAACCATACGCCTGGTGCGGATATAAGAAATAGGGCAATTAAGAGATCATCCAGTTTGCCAATAATAGGTAGGAAATCAAAATCTAAGGGAAACACAAAATAAGCAATGGCAAATATCGTCGCAATTAATTCTGTTATGACTAGAACCGCTTTTCGATGGATCTGCACACGTGGATCAACGAACAAACGCACAGCCAACTTAACAAACCGCGGCAAGTGAAGCAAAAACCGGACGAAGCGAAATATCTTATTCGCTGAGTTCATGGGGAAGAATACCTAGCTCACCACTCAATATTTATATTCAGATCAGTACATTTCTATAAAGCTCATTATACCAAAAGCCCTACAATGAAACAAGAAAATGAAGGGTAATTCTTCATGAACAATATTTTTCTGATATAATTGTGTTAGAAACGAGGTTAGGTGAACAATTTGAATTATCCTATATTTGACAGATCTGAGATGGATATTCGTCCACTTTCCGAACGAGAACATAAGATGAGTGTGGATGATATCTATCAGTTAGATTCTGAGACACCACCCTACGAGAGTGAGAATTTGTATCCGATTGTAGAAGCTATCCTGCAAGCTTACCATAACCGGAAGCCGGTCATATGGATGATGGGCGCGCATGTTATGCGTCGTGGGAACTCACGTTTAATTATTAACTTGATGGAAGAGGAAATCCTCACTCATGTTGCAACCAACGGTGCGGTAGCCATCCATGACTTTGAGATTGCACTGATTGGTTCCACCTTGGAAGACGTAGAGCGTTATATATGGGATGGTAAATTTGGAAATTGGGAAGAAACTGGGCGGTATTTAAACGAAGCAATTGTTCGTGGATATCAAGACAAAATTGGGTATGGTGAATCCGTTGGACGACTCATTCAAGATGGTGAGGAGGGGATCCAGTTTCCGTATCGAGAACTGAGCATCTTCGCTACTGCATATCGACTAGGTGTTCCTATCACTGTTCATAAAGGGATTGGTTACGACATCATCGATCAGCATCCATCGGCGGATTATGCTGCTATGGGATACACAACCGGACAGGATTTTCTCCGTTTTGTCCATACAGTCTCCAAATTAGAAGGAGGTGTTTTTCTGAATCTAGGTTCCGCTGTTATGGGACCAGAAGTTTATCTGAAAAGTTTGTCCATGGTACGAAACGTAGCTCATCAACGGAACGAAAAAATTCGAAATTTTTTAACTGCAAATTTCGATCTTATCGATTTTATCGATTTTCGTGATGAAGGAAGTCCAAAAGAAGCGCATTACTACCACCGTCCCAAAAAGACAATTCTTGTTCGCACAGTCAAGGACGGCGGTGAAAGTTATCATGTTTCTGGTGATTTTGATCGGACTGTACCGAAACTCTATAGTTTGCTAATCGCTGGGTTGCGGAAAGGACGGTGATTTTATGGCAATGTGCCTCGCCTATGGTAACCAGAATACCGTAATCACTACAGAAAAGAAACGTGAACTTTTGCATGATTTGCTGCTAGATCAGTTGAGTGAAACCGCTGGGAAAATTTTAGTCGTTCCTCCTGATATTACGCGTTTGCCATCAAACGCTGGGGAATTAACTAAGATTCTTTACCAAATCTGGCTGGAAGCAAAAGGAGAGCAGTTTGACATCCTACCTGCAATTGGTACGCATACTCCAATGACAAAGAGTCAGATTAAGACAATGTTTGGGTGTCTTGATCAAGCTAACTATTACGATCACGATTGGCGAACAGATCTTTCTCAGCTAGGCCAAGTACCATCTAACTTAGTTAGTGAAGTTTCTAATGGGAAAGTTGATTATGATATCCCTGTTGCCATCAATCGACGAATTGTAGAAGGCGGATACGATCTTATCTTATCGGTTGGACAGGTTATACCACACGAAGTCGTTGGCATGGCAAACGGATTCAAGAATATTTTGATTGGAACCGGCGGTCAGGAAATGATCAATAAATCCCACTTTCTTGGAGCAGCCGACGGAATTGAGCGATTGCTTGGTCGAACAAACACATCAGTACGTCAAATTTTCAACTACGCTCATGACAATTTCTTAAAAAAGATTGGCATTATTTACATTATGACAGTTATGGAAACCTCCAAATCAGGTGAAACGGTCATGCGAGGACTCTTCGCTGGTGATGATCACCAGACGTTTGAAAAGGCTGCTGAACTTAGCCAAGCGGTTAACATCAATTGGCTGGATGAACCACTCAATCAAGTTGTTGTTTATCTGGATCCTTTAGAGTTTAAGAGCACATGGTTGGGCAACAAGGCGATCTATCGCACCCGCATGGCTATGGCAGATAATGGTGAGTTAATTGTGATTGCACCAGGCTTGAAAGAATTCGGGGAAGACCCGGAGATTGACTATTTGATCCGGAAATATGGTTACTCGGGCACTGACACGACATTGCAACAGGTCTCAGAGAACAAAGATTTACAGGCAAATCTGTCGGCGGCTGCACACCTGATTCACGGAACGTCTGATGGGCGGTTCCGAGTGACCTATGCGACTTCAGATCTGTCGCGAGAAGAGATTGAAGGTGTTGGCTATGAATGGGCTGATGTTAATCAGATGATTTCTCAGTTCAACCCTGAACAGCTGGCTGATGGATTTAATAGTAATTTATTCTTTATTAGTAATCCTGCACAAGGACTTTGGATTGTAAAGGGGGCGTAACTTCGTTTAGTCCCGTTCGCTCTTTTTTCTGAAAAATCATTTTGTTGATGACATGAATTATTAGATCTGAAGCCATCTGATCTGATCGGAAATTAACGAGTTCTTATGAGTTGCATTGATGAGGGAAGTCATGGAAAAAATGACGATTAATCAAGCGTTACAAAATACCATACAACAGCATGGCCCCAAAAAGGCATTGTCAAGCAAAATTAATGGGGAATATCAATCAGTGAGTTATAATGATCTAGGGGATTGCGTAAGGGACATTGCACTTGGATTGCACCAACTGGGAATTAAAGCAGGTGAACGAGTCGCACTGTTATCTGAGAATCGGGCGGAATGGGCGTTTTTGGATTTGGGTATTCTGGCATTAGGTGTCGTTAATGTGCCAATGTATTCGACATTAACACTGGAACAAGTGGAGTACATTGCAAACGACTCACAAGCCAAGGTCATCTTCGTTTCCAACGTTAAGCAATTGGAAAAGGTTAGAAATAATGAAACTGACATGCCAAAGCTGGAAAAAATTGTCTGCTTTGATATGGATAAAGTGGAGATGGGCGAGGAAATGATTTCTTTTGATCAAGTTTGAGATCTAGGTTCAAATGGTTGAAAATGGAGCCCAAATCTACAAAGAAGTCGCCGAATCTGTGAAGCCAGACGACATGGCAACGATTATATACACTCCTGGAACAACGGGCGATCCAAAAGGTGCTATGTTGACACACAACAATTTCACCTCCAACGTGCGAGCGGGTCTCAAGGTGATTTCTGTAACTCATGAAGATACGCTCCTCTCTTTTCTTCCATTGTCACATGTTTTTGAGCGAATGGTTGGGCATTATCTTGCTATATATTGTGGTGCGGAGATTGCTTATGCAGAGAGTCCGTTTACTGTGGCGAACAACATGAAAGAAGTCAGACCAACAGTCATGGCCAGTGTGCCAAGGCTCTACGAGATGATGCATGATAAAATCCTGAAGGGAGTTCGAGACAGTCCTCCAATAAAACAAAAAATATTCAATTGGGCAGTAAACGTTGGTAAAAAAAAGAGCCAAGCCATCCAAAGAGGAGAATCTCCGAATTTAATTTTAAGCTTGAAAGTCAGTGTGGCGAACAAACTGGTCTTCAGTAAGGTTAAAGAGGCTACTGGTGGACGGTTGCGTTTCTTCGTGTCTGGCGGAGCACTTTTACCGCAGGCGATTGCTGAGTTTTTTCATGCTGCTGGAATTTTGATTCTTGAAGGATATGGTTTAACAGAAGCTTCGCCGGTGATAACTGCAAACAGCGAACATCATTTTAAATTTGGCACCGTAGGGCATCCGCTACCTAGTGTCGAAGTGAAGATTGCTGAAGATGGAGAGATTCTCTCACGTGGTCCGCATATTATGTTGGGATACTTTAGCAAACCGGATGAAACCGCCGAAGCAATCGATGAAGAAGGTTGGTTTCATACTGGAGATATTGGTGAGTTTGATGAAGATAGCTTCTTGCGTATCACTGATCGCAAGAAAAACATTCTTGTTCTGTCAAATGGAAAGAATGTTGCACCGCAACCAATTGAAAATGAACTGAAGCGGAGCGAGTACGTCAATCAAATCATGTTGCTAGGGGATCAAGAAAAGAGCATTGCAGCTTTGATTGTTCCTAACTTTGATTCGATTAAAAGCTATGCCAAAGAAAACCAAATTGATGCACCTGATATATCAGCACTGCTAGAAACGAAAGAAATCAATCAACTGATTCGGAACGAAATTACAAAGTATGGCGGGATTTTTTCTGACTTTGAGCGTGTCAAAATGTTCAAGTTGCTTGACCGAGAATTCTCAGCAGACACAGGCGAAATGACACCTACACTCAAGTTAAAAAGGAAAGTCATTATAGGCAATAATAAGGACGGAATTGCAGAAATGTATGGCTAAATTAATGGCCTCTATCGTTAACCGAATGGCGGGATATTTTTGAGTTCCATGAGTATTTGTTCAATCGTTTTCTCTCCACATTGACCAGGTCAATATCCTGAAGAAAGATTGTGTTCTATACGCCGATCCCACGTTGGCTATTTTCGATAAAGTTAAGCAGGTATTGAACTTCTTCATTGGGATCAAGTTCATCTCGAACGTTTTCTATCGCTTTGGTTAGCGCAACGTTCGATCGGAAGAGCAGTCGGTAGGCCTTTTTGAGTTGATTGATCGTATCACTTGAAAGAGCAGAAAGCGGGTTTATTTTTGAAGTACGAATTCCTACCAGATTTAGCCCACGAACCTCAGCTGGATGACCATCTGCTACTGTGAACGGAGGAACATCCTGAACAAACTTTGAACAGGCACCAACCATTGCCATCTTTCCAACACAAACGGAAGGATGCAGTGCTGCGTGTGCTCCGATTCGGACATCATCTTCGATAGTGACATGCCCTCCAAGCGTAGCAAAATTAGCCATAATCGTTCGGTCACCAACAATTGAATCGTGTGCGATGTTGACCCAGTTCATTAAAAGATTGTCATCACCGATAATAGTTGATCCTTCTTCAGTTGTCGCTCTTGAAACCGAAACATATTCCCGTAATACGTTCCGATTTCCTACCTTAACGTAACTTCGGTTTCCCTTATACTTCAGATCCTTTGATGGGTTTCCAATGGTGCTGCCAAAAAAGATTTGGCAATCCTCCCCGATCGTTGTCCAGCGATCTATTTGCACGTGGGGACCGATAACAGTTCCATCGCCAATCCGAACATGTTCGTTGATGATCGAAAACGGACCGATTTCAATATCGTTGCCCAGTTCCGTTTCTGGAGAGACAATAGCCGTTTCATGGATTTTTGTCATTCAAGATTTCCCTAACTCTTATTTTTGAATTCTGCCTTCTCACATATTCTAACTCATATTATATTTCTTCACCAAAAAAATTATCGGTTGCAATAGTGAGGGACAGCAACGATGTTAAAACGCTTTACAATTTCTGGACGCATGTGTATACTTTTTGAAATAGAAAAGGCTATGTCAAACATTGTTTTAATTGGATTTATGGGGACTGGAAAGACTACCGTTGGCCAGCAAATCTCCAAGGAATTGTGGATGCCCATGGTTGATACTGATACCATGGTGGAAGTTGACAACCAGATGATCATTGGAGAAATTTTTGATCGGTATGGTGAAGATTATTTCCGCAATCTTGAAACTGCGGCGGTACGTAAGGTCTCCAAATTTAAAAGTCATGTCATTTCGACCGGTGGGGGTGTTGTTCTTCGTTTTGAGAACCTGAATCTCCTGCAAGAGAACGGTCTGCTTTTTTGCCTGCGTGCAACGCCGGAAGAGATCTTTGAGCGTATAAAAGACGAGAGCCGTCGTCCCTTGTTGAAAGATTCCGATCCGCCGAATAAAATTCGGCAACTCCTTCAAGCACGGCAAGCCCACTACCAGCGTATCGAACATCAGATCGAAACGACAAACTTATCGATTGAAGAAGTCACAAACCAGATTATTGGGATCTATCAAAGTGCGAGAAGTTCACCTTAACCTTGACCAGGACAGCTATTCGATCACTATTGGTCAAGGTATTTTAGGCAATCTCGGTCAGCGGATTGTGCCTAAAACAAAGTCCGATAAAGTTACCGTTGTCGCGGATGAGTTTGTCAGCGAACGGTACGGTGATATTGTGTTAAAGAGCCTAAGAGACTTTGAGTTTGATGTACAAGTGATCCAAGTACCTTCCGGTGAAGAGAACAAATCGCTAGCTTGGTTCAGTAAGATTCATGATACTTTAATCAATCACCATATGGATCGAAGTTCGACTTTAATCGCACTCGGCGGCGGTGTAATTGGGGATCTCAGTGGTTTTGTCGCTGCTACCTTTATGCGAGGCATCTCATGGATCCAAGTTCCAACCACGCTTCTGGCTCAGGTTGATGCTAGCGTTGGTGGGAAAACTGCCATTAATCACCCTAAAGGAAAAAATATGATGGGTGCATTTCATCAACCCAGTCTGGTGTTAATTGACGTAGACACCTTGCACAGCTTGGCTGAGCGTGACGTCGGATCTGGTTTGGTTGAGATCATAAAACACGGTGTAATCATGGATGAGCCTTTGTTTAGCTTAATTGAAAAGAATCTAACAAAAATCCTCCGCCTTGTTCCTGAGATTGTGATTGAGATTATTGCAAAATCTTGCGCTAATAAAGCATACGTGGTTGAAAATGACGAAAAAGAAAGGGGACTTCGATCAACTTTAAATTATGGTCACACTTTTGCCCATGCGCTGGAAGTTCTTACTGACTATAATACCTTTCGGCATGGTGAGGCGGTTGCTGTCGGAATGAACTGCGCAGCACAACTTTCTGTCAACCTGGGAATACTTGATCCTTCTGAGTTAAATCGACAGAATACGCTCTTGCAAAATGCAGGTCTTCCGATTCAGATTCCACGAATTCAACCTGAAAATTTTCTTGAAGCAATGTATTTTGATAAAAAAATAAATCATGGAAAATTAAAACTGATCTTGATAGAAAGGCTAGGGAAAGTGACAATGCGAACAGATATACCGGATAACGAAGTCCTGGCAGCCATTGAAAAGTGCACAGCAAATTAGATATGAATATTTTACTCGTTCATGGGCCAAATCTGAATTTATTGGGTAAGCGTCAACCAGAAATCTATGGTACTCAGACGCTTGATAATATCAACCACTATCTAATTCAGGTTGCTCAAAAGCAAGGGGTTGAGCTCAAGACTTTTCAGTCGAATCATGAAGGAGCGATAGTTTCGGAAATTGGGGATAATATTGATTGGGCTGATGGGATTTTGATTAATCCAGCGGCTTATACTCACACTAGTGTAGCCATTCGAGACGCACTTTCAGCTGTAACCCTTCCAGTAATCGAAATTCATCTCTCAAATATATACAAACGTGAAGGTTTCCGTCATCACTCATATGTGTCGCCAATTGCCGTTGGTGTAATCAGTGGTTTTGGAAGCCATAGCTACGAGCTTGCACTCAATGCGATGATCAATATTCTACAACAAATAGAGAAGGAAAATACAGGATGAACGAAATTTATGGTATCGTGCCACCAACGACAACACCTTTCACTTCAGGTGGTCAGGTCGATGAGGTCGCGTTAAAGGAAGATGTGCGTTACCTGATCGAAGTCGCTGGGGTTCACGGGTTAGCAGTCTGTGGAAGTACTGGTGAAGGACATACTTTAACAACCGATGAGACATATCGTATCACGGCGTGCGCCGTTGAAGAGTCTGGGGGACGAATTCCAGTTATTACTGGAATTATTACGGACAGTACGCAATCCGCAATCGAACGAGGTCAAGCCGTTGCAGGCCTAGGGATCAAAGCTCTTCAAGTTACACCTGTTCACTACCTCTTTAGACCGAGTGACGGTGCTATGATTGATCACTTTGCTAGAATCGCTGAAGGGACCGGATTACCGGTGATTATTTATAATGTCATACCGTGGACTTATTTATCTCCGGAATTGTTAACACGTATCATCACTCAGGTGGAAGGTGTCATTGGTGTTAAACAGAGCGCTGGTGATATGAAGTTGCTTGCAGATTTGCTGCTTCTGCTTGGCGATCGTGGTTGTATTATGTCAGCGGTTGATGCTTTGCTTTATCCATCGTTCTTGCTCGGCGCACATGGAGCAATCGCAGCCATACTAACTGCTGCTCCAAAACTTTGCGTTCAACTTTGGGAAGCTGTTGAAAATGGCAACTATGAAACGGCACGATCTTTACATGATTTGTTGCTTCCAATATGGAATGCAATCTCCGATGACAATCTTCCTGCTAATGTTAAATACGTTATGCAACTGCAGGGACGTGCTTCAGGGAAATCTCGCTTGCCTATGCCAGAAACGAACCAGCAGCAGAAAGAAATTATTAAAAGAGCACTTTTGAGTGCCGCGCTTATATAATTTTATTATTTTTAGCTTCTAGGGAGAATTTATGGCGTCACTTAACGATCTCAGAAATGGGCTGATCATCCGTCTTGATGAAAATATATATACGATTACAAATTGCGAACACATAAAACCTGGCAAAGGTGGGGCTTTCGCCCGCACCAAGATAAAGCGTTTAACCAATGGTGCAGTGGTGGAACGGACGTTCCGAACCAATGATACTATTGAAGTGGTTCGACTTGAAGATCGTGAAATGCAGTACATGTATACTGATGGCAACCTTTTTTATTTTATGGATAGTGAGGTATATGAAGAATTTGCTATGTCTTCAGAACTGATTGGAGATGCAATTAGCTACTTAAAAGAAGGACTGGATATTATCATTAGGTTTGATGGGGATACTCCTGTCGTAATTGAACTTCCAACGTTTGTCGCTCTTCAGATAGTTGAGACGGAGCTAGGGGTTAGGGGAGATACAGTTAGTGGTAGCACCAAACCAGCGACTTTGGAGACAGGCTTAGTGATACAAGTTCCTCTCTTCGTTGAGAACAAAATTATCGTCAAAATAGATACTCGTACTGGTGAGTATATTGAAAGGGTATAGCTGATGGCGGAAAAAAAGTCTGGTCTGACATTGATTGAGCAGATTTGCGATATCATGGACGAGCGAGATTTGTCGGAGGTTGAGCTGACCGAAGGGCAGGTTTCAGTTAGGGTGCGTCGAGCAAACGCTGATGTTATCCCAATGGTTGCTATGGCAACAACAATCCCGGGACAACAGACTGTTGGGGTTGGTGATGCCACCGAATCAACTGAACAAGGAGAATTAATTCGTTCACCCATGCCCGGTATGTTTTATCGTGCTGCGTCTCCGGATGAACCTTCTTTTGTAGAGGTGGGAGACTCAGTTTCCAAGGATAATACTATCTGCTTAATCGAGGCAATGAAGATTTTTAACGAGGTCCAATCGGAGTTTGATTGTGATATTATCGAGATACTCGTTGAAAACGCAACCGCAGTTGAGTTCGATCAGCCCCTTTTTCGAATCAAAAGGAACTGACAGTGTTCAAGAAGGTTCTAATCGCCAATCGCGGTGAGATTGCCCTCCGAATTATTCGGGCATGCCGAGATCTAGGAATCAAAACGGTTGCCGTTTACTCGACAGCAGATAGGGATTCATTGCACGTTAGGCATGCGGATGAGTCTTATTGCATTGGTAACCCTGCACCGAGTGATAGTTATCTGAAACGCGCCAATATTATTACTATTGCCGAACTAACAAACACAGATGCTATCCATCCAGGTGTGGGGTTTCTGGCTGAGGATGCTCAGTTTGCTGAAATATGTGAAGCTCACAAAATCACTTTTATTGGCCCTTCGGTTCAAAATTTAATGACTATGGGAGATAAGGTTGAAGCACGTGAAGCGATGTCTAAAGCTGGTCTAAAGCTGGTACCCGGTAGTCGAAACACACGACAAGGAATTCGGAGAAGCAGGAAGAAAGGGATTGTTGAAAATGACAAGGATGCGGCCGCGCTAGCAGAGAAGGTTGGATATCCAGTTGGTATAAAAGCAGTAGCAGGTGGTGGTGGTCGTGGAATACGTATTGCACATAACAGCATGAGTTTGATTAATCTCTTTCATACGGCTAAAGCCGAAGCAGAGTCATCTTTTGGTAATGGTGATGTCTACATCGAGAAATGGATTAGAGACGCACGCCATATAGAAGTGCAAGTGTTAGGTGATCATCAAGGGAATCTGGTGCATCTTGGTGAACGGGAGTGTTCTATTCAGCGTAAGCGTCAGAAATTGGTTGAAGAAGCTCCTTCACCGTCAATTTCAGATAAGGTAAGACAAGAATTATTAAAGGTTGCAGTTAAAGCGGCTAGATCGGTTGGATACGTTAATGCTGGAACCGTAGAATTTATTGTTGATGAAAACGATCAATTCTATTTTCTAGAAATGAACTCACGTATTCAGGTTGAACATACTATTAGCGAAATGATCACCGGCATAGACATCGTAAAAGAACAGATCCGTTTAGCTGCAGGAGAGCCTCTTGGTTATGGGCAATCCAGCATTGATTTCTATGGACACGCGATTGAATGTCGAATTAATGCGGAAGATCCTAATAACGACTTTTCTCCGTCACCAGGGAAAATTAATCGGTGTTTGTTACCAGGTGGTATTGGAATTCGCTTAGATACACATATTTATAGCGGTTATGTGGTCCCGTCTTATTATGACTCGCTGGTCGGAAAATTGATTGCTCATGGTAAGGACCGGACAGAATCAATTGCCCGTATGCGTCGTGCATTAGCCGAATTTGAAATTGATGGTATCCACACAACGATCCCTCTTCACACTAGGATTTTAAGGAATAGCCGCTTTCTTAAGGCCGAAGTATATACTAACTTCTTGGAATCTCGGATCTAACCAGTTTCTATTTCTTTGATTTAACTTTTGACCATAGTGTGGTCAGTTTACCTTTTGGTTTAACTGCCAACCCCTGGTTGACTGGGTATCCAGCATCTCTCCAGTCGTGAAACCCTCCTTTAAGCACTTTCAATAGTTCCATGTTGAAACCAAAGTCTTTCGCTAATATTTGTGCCGCACGGACACTTGAAGCTTCCGCCATTCAGCTACAGTAGAGGACAATAAGTTTATTCTTGGGAAGTTCCTTATGGCGTAAGCCAATTTCGCCAGATGGCACTGATATTGAAGTTGGGATGTGTCCAGCTTTGTAGGCATTAATTCCGCGTACGTCGACAACTACAATATCTTTTTTTTGATCAAGTATCTGTTTTACTTCTGCGTTGCTGATCCGTTCAGGTTCAGCTCGAGCAAAAATGTAAACAGTCAAGCCCAACATCAAACCAAAGTAGATAATTGATTTTTTCTTTATCATGCTAATCCTTCATTAAACATTTGCATCTGAAATATGACTACCGTTGACAAATTAAGTCTTGAGAATTATTAAAGGGGTTTATCTTCAACCAGCACACTCGATTATTCCATATGCTTGGGTATAACAGCACAAACTAGGTCTTAATCTCAGCATCAATAGTATGGTAACCAGTTGCACCGCCGTTTTCAGCGTCGAAACCATTTACTTCCTGAATAGTTCCGTTGTTGGCCGTTGATCTGGCACATATCTCGATTTCATCTGGTTGATTAGGTACTTGCCAAGTATATTTCCAGAGATACCAAGTCAAAGGTGAATCCTCGGCCCAAATTTCGGCGGGTTCCCAGTTAGTTCCACCATCAATGCTAACTTCAACAGATTTGATACCACCGTGGTTTCCACTATCAAATGCGGCTCCACTAATTGTACAAATCGATCCAGTTTTAATCTCGCTACCATTTTCCGGAGACCTGATTACCGTTGCCAACTTGACCCGCGCGATCGGATCCCACCCCTGGGCTTCCCAGTAACCAACATGTTTTTCAGCCAGCATGATGTTCATAATCCATTTGGGGTTCTTGACGCCATAGTGCCCTGGGTTGAGAAGCCGAACTGGATAGCCATGATCAACGGGCAAATCGTCACCATTCATCTTGTAAGCCAAAAGTACTTCTTTTCGCATTGCCCGTTCAATCGGTACGGCTGTATGATAGCCGTCAGCACAGCGAAAAACAACGACTTTCGCTTTCGGTTTGATACCCGCGTTGGCGAGAACATTTCGCAATGGAACACCTGTCCACTCCGAATTGTTCATCTGTTCGGTTCCTATTGGATCCCCTATGCATTTTAGCGTCCGTTGCGTGGTGACCGATTCCATTTTCAGAATCTGCTGATAGTTTAGAGCAATCGGCTTCGTAACCAAACCAGTTACAACCATTTGCCAATGATCCGCCTTGATTTCCGGAGCTTTATCGATTTGGAGAATGTAAAAGTCATCATTATCTGTAATTATAGTAGCCGGATTTAGATCAAACACCGGTTGGCCTTCAGCGTTGATGTACCGGACTGGCATCATCATGCCAGCAGTCGTCACACCGATAATTTTAACGAACTTTCTTCGCTTCATTATTGCTCTATCTGATTCCCTACATTCATACTTTAAAAATGGTGTGGGAAATTGTTACAATTCATTCAACTTAAATTCCCAGTTTCTGGCGAAGTTGTAAATAGCCGAAGAAAACAAATACAGCTAGGATAACGACAAGAGCTATAACTGTGATGACACGATTTCGATGTGGTCCTACCCAAACCGATCGGCCGTTAAGAATCAATAATACCACAGCCAAGAACGGCATAAACATAGCCCCAAAGATAGCATATACTTTTTGGACCTGTTTAAAGCTGAAAAACAACCCCACCATCGGAACAATTGCAATTGCAAATAGATACCCTCGATAGGGTAAGCTTTTCGTATCGACTTCCGTGGCATAAGTCGAATCTCGGTCTCTCGCTTGTATCAGATCCCAGAAATCAGCAAAAATATATGGTACTGACTGCCAAACGCCCAGTAGGCTGCTGAATATCGCTCCCCAAGCACCGATTAAAAATGTCCATCTGCCGACTGATCCCAAGGACCCCTCCAATTTGTCGGCTAAATCGACAATCAGACCGGCACCTGTTCCTTCAACTTGAATTGTACTTCCAATAATAACCATGGATATGCCAAAGATGGCTGTTGCCACATAGGCGAATCCGAGATCTATCCGGCAGGTTCCCAGTTCTGATACTTCTGTTCGTTCTTTCTCACGCATCCAGTAACCATAACAGAGGACAGTTAGCGTTCCTCCAACACCACCCATCAGTGCTATTGTCCATCCGAGGCCGCCTGATCCAATCTGCGGTATTCTGGGGAGTAACAATCCTGTTACAACATCCCCCCAGTTTTCACAGATTATCACCGCAGTGAGAAGCACGCAAAAGAACATAAAAATGATACAAGCGTTCATAACCTTTTCAAACAGAACAAACCCACCAACCAGTACCAACATAACACCAATCAGGCTATGGATAATCCCGAAGAAAATCTTCCCTTGTGAGGCTTGATCGAAAATGGGAACAATCGCATGCATGGCCACACCGCAGGCACTCATCAACGCCGACCCGACAAAGAAACTCCATAGCAGCAGGTATGGCAGAAAGATAAATGAAATCACGGGGCCCAGGCGAATTACCGCTCCTTCAAGAAGTGTTTGTCCGGTTGCTAACTGCCAGCGGGCAAGACCTTCATTCAGTACGAACTTCAGAGATGCTCCCAGAAGAACTACCCACAGAATAGTGACCCCCAGTTTGTTTCCGGTAAACGCGGCTGTGGCGAGATCTCCGGCACCGACTCCAGTTGCTGCCACCAACAGTCCTGGTCCAATAGTTATCAGGAAAGACCTGAATGACGAATTACTTGATCTATTCATAATTTACCTTTGGTTTTCAATTATTAACTGCGTACGACAAGATCTTAAGATGAAGCGGATTAGGCGAGGCCTAGTATCCGGCGTGCATCATTGGGCGTGGCAACTTCCTGTTGAAGCTGACCGACCAACTTGACAGCCATTTCCACCATTTGAGCGTTACTTTTGGCCAGAACACCTTTTCGCAAATAAATGTTGTCCTCGAATCCTACTCGAATGTTGCCTCCTAAGAGAATCCCAAGTGTGATCATTGGTAATTGTGTTCGACCAACTCCCAAAACCGACCAGGGAACGTTCGGTGGGAGTTTATTCTTCATAAACAGTAAATTTTCGGGTGTTGCTTCAATTCCCCAGCCAACACCCATACACAATTGAAAATAAGGAGGATCATCGATTAAATCCTCTTCAATCCAGTACATAGCTTGACGGATATGTCCAGTATCAAAGACCTCGATTTCGGGTTTAACACCACTTTTACGCATCCGCAAAGCTGCAGATCTACCCCATTCCGGAGAATTAACAAAGGCTCGATGCGGAAAATTTACCGAACCAATGTCAAGCGAGCAGATTTCCGGTTGTAATGTTACGGGTTCAAGTCTTTTATCAATAACGTTTGTATCTTTGATATTCAATCCGCTGGTGGTCAAGTTGATGAGCATATCGCACTCTTGCCGAATGCGATCAACGACTTCTCGAAATAACTCAATTGATGAATCTGGTTCTCCTGTCTTGGGGTTGCGTATGTGGATGTGCGCAATAGCCGCGCCACTCCGACAACATTCTATTGCTTCCTTGGCGATTTCCTCTGGTGTATATGGTACTGCGGGGTTCATCTTTTTGGTTGGCATTGAACCTGTAACTGCCGCTGTGATGATCGTTTTGTTCATGGTCTTAACCTCTCAGTGTCATACAATTGCCTCGTTGTTTTTCAGTCTGACAGTAGGACTTCTGTTAGTTGGGTAAAGTTGCTGACAGTTGAATCGGGTTGATAATCTGTGTCCTCATAGGGCAACTGGTAACGATTCACGAAAACGGCTCGGAATCCACAGGCTTTTGCTCCCATTACGTCAAACGAATTGGCTGAAACCATCAAACACTGTTGAGTTTCCAGACCGAGTATTGAAGCTGTACGCAGATAGACACCCGGATGTGGTTTGAAAGCACCAACGGTGTTGACCGAAAATACGTGGTCGAACGGACATGAAACACGATTTTTGATCAAATGGTCTAAAAACTCTGGGTCTCCATTCGACAGCACGACCAGCGTATATTTATCTGCCAGTTTCTCCAACGCTGGCAAAACCTCAGGAAACGGCGATAATTCCTGCCATGCCGACATCAGTTTAGATACCACATCGTCTGTTGGTTCAATATCGTTTAGCCGTAAGGTATAGACTAGCGCTCGGCGTACGGTAGTCAGATATCCACTGTGTCCGAGTGACATGATGGTGTCCTGATATTGTTCGATTCGCTGACGGGCGCGCCATTGTGTCCACAACTTATCTCCGGTAACTTGTGCATCTTGAGCATCTAAGAACCGATTGATATGCGGTATTAAACTTCTTCCGAGATCCAAGATTGTACCGAATAGATCAAACGTCAAGGCCTTAACACTTGGCAAGTATTTCATTTCATTTATCCTTTCTGTTATACTAAAAATTATACGACATTTGGGAGATGGAAATGAATAAAAAACGTATCATCGCAGCTCGAGGAAACGGACGGGTTACGTTAGTTGAAGAGGTTATCCCGGAAATCAAGCCTGGTAGCCTACTGGTCGAAGTTCACAACTCATTGGTTAGTCCTGGCAGTGAAGTTGGTGGGTGGCGTAATTTGCATCATCAGCAATCGTCGTCATCGCCTGAGTCACAACCGCGTCCGTTTGGCTACGCCAACGCAGGTGTTGTCGAAGAGGTCGGAGAAAATGTAACTAAGTTCAAGCCTGGGGATCGTGTGGCCTGTATGGGAGGAGGATACGCGCTCCACTCAAATTACGCGGTCATTCCACACAATCTTTGTGTGGAATTGCCGGACAATGTAACTTTTGTCCAAGGAGCCTATGGTCATTTGGCCGCTACTGCTGTGCACGTTTTTCGCCGTGGTCAGTCACATTTTGGTGAGTTTGCTGCTGTGGTTGGGCTTGGAGTCCTAGGCCAACTCTGTGCCATGATTCATCAATTAGCTGGCAGTTTGGTCATCGGTTGGGACGCGATTCCGTTTCGCACAGAAACGGCCAAAGACTGGGGGATTGACGCTGTTGCTGTTCCCAGACAAGAGGACGAGGTTGAAATTACTCGTGTTTTTACAGGTGGACATGGTTTAGATACCGCAGTGATTGCCTTTGGTGGAGATGCCAATACGGCTGTCCAGCAACTGCAAAAGTGTTTTAAATGTTCTCCTGATGGACACCTAATGGGTCGATTGATGATCCCTGGTGGTGCTTGGTTCGATTTTCCCCGCACTATCACCAACATGGATATTTGCCGCGTTGGACGGACGGGACCGGGGTATCATGATGAGGAGTGGGAGTTTGGCGTTGACTACCCACCTGTTGTCATGCGGTGGACTACCCAAACGAATCTTAAATTGTGTATGCGTTTGATCTCTGAAGGCAAGTTCAACGTGGATGCGGTAACCACACATAAGATTCCATTAGTGGACGTAGAATTGCGGTTGGCTGAGATCATTCAAGAGCCTGATAGGATGTTAGGTGTCGTTTTTGAAATGAACTGATTTAAAAAAACAGATTCCTGAAGTCAGCACCATTTCATTTTCTCTTGTGGTATTGCTACTGCGGATATTCAGCGGTGTTTGAACCCTGTTAATTTTGGTCAGCAAGTGTTTGAGTTAGGGACGAGAGGCTTTGTGTAATCATCAATGGCATCCAGTCGTACGTTGCCAGGTGGCGTGGGGCCAATGGGGGCAACCGGAAGGTGAATGCTCTGGTCAAGGAATATAGCGTTGGCAAAACGGGTTTTTCCCAATTCTTTTCCAGTAGAGATGAAGAATGGAAACAGATCTTCACCCACGGCTATTGACATGTCTTCTATTGATTCTTGCCAAGTTAGTTGCCGGTTGGGATCTTGAACCCATCGCTTAGACTGCACCCAACGCCAACGCGGGTACCATGTTGGGCCATAACGATCATCCAGCTTTTGCCAAATATACCAGATCATCAGTCGATCCCATCCAGTACGCCAATTGTCTAAGTGTGCCTTTTTGAAGATTTTCTCGGCCGTCTGTTGTGTGCCGTCATATGACTCGTGCAAAACCTCTTGACATCCGCGGTTTGGTCCTGACTCCCCGTTGTACTTAGCCACAATCTTGCCCTGTAACCAACCTGCGTGTTCTTCTCCCTGGTTCCCACCAAAAGGATGGTTAGCGATAGTACCTCTAGGTCCTGGCATGGTATGCGCCTGCTCGTGGCCGAAAATGCTTCGGATGCCTTCTGGATTGGTGGAGATTGTACCGGTCTCTTTGGGGAAATAGATATTGACAGCCCACCCACCACCACCACCACTGCAAAGGATGAGGTACATCGGTTCTTCCGGCTTTGGGGAGGGGAACCAATCGTAGAGGTCTGCCGTAATTGCTGGAAAGTCTTCCCTCAAAGTCACCAGTAGATCATTTGTCTGGTTCTTGCTATAGTAGCAGACGATTCCATCAAGTCGTTCTTCAGATTCCTGGTAGATTCCGCCTCCTCCCCACATGGGTGTTGGCATTCGGGGTTCACCTCCAACTGGCGATGAACCAGCAGCAGCCCATGAAATGATCTCTGCCAGAAAGTCTGATTTCTGCACTACATCGTTTTTGTTCTCTTGATCAAAGCGGAACAGTTCCGATGATGCTAACAGAACCAGTCGTCCTTTTCCATAGGTGCGACGGGCATGGATTGGCTTTCCTGTAGCGCCTTTGAGAACAATCTCCCAGTCATTGCTAACTTTCACTGCCGGCCATCTGTGTCCTTGGTATAGTTCGTCGCTTGGTAAAATCTCCGCGTTGTACTCGGAGAGTAGTTGATTTACAGACCAATTCTCAGAACAGTCTTCCTTTATCCAGTTCCCTGAAAGGATCAAACCACCACCATCGTGCAGGTATTTCTTCAACTCCTGAAGTTCTTCTGGAATGTAGGCTGGATTAAGTATGTCCCCTTCACTCAGCACGACATTCCATCTTGGAGTTGGCCACCAAGCAAAAGGATGGATCTTAGGTGCTACGGGGATTCGAACCCGACACGGGGATTCAGGTGTCAGAAGTGTGTCAAGCGTGGCATGACTGCCTGCGCTTCGAATGCCGCGCTGGTGTAGTTGTTCGCCCAGTCTCCAGAGGAGAAAGAAATCGCATCTGTGGGACATGTCCACCAAGACGTTGATCCCAGTATCGTTAGCAACCTGAATTGGCTTGAGCGGATACTGAGTAGCGGCCTCGACTGGCAGAGTCTTGCCTGATTTCCACCATTTCTCTATTGTCTCGGGAATCATTTCTTTTCTCTCTACAAAATTCTGATGAATTCTCTACATATAGGTAACAGAGTGACTTGCATCCTTATATCATGTTGACGATGGTTTTCGGTAGGTTGCAATTTCCATTGCATCTCGATTAACCCAGGGCAGATCTATTTTGAACCAGTGGAGTTCTGTTTGGTATCGTGATCTGGTGTGATCAAGATAATCTTTCATTTTATCAGCACCAATACCTACGTTATCAGCAACGAGAGTCGCTTCATTTGTAAGTTGTGGTTCGATAGCCTGAAAACAGGGGAAATAGTTTTGGAAATCATTGTCCAGAAACAGGAGATCGACGGCGATGCCGATCTTATCCAGTACATTTCTGGCGTCACCAATTCTTAGATCTATGAGGTGGTTAACTCCTGCTTGAGTGAAGTTAGATTGGGCTTCACTCGCACGTTCTGGATCAATTTCGATTGTTATCAATTTTCCGGTGCCAATTGCTTGTAATTCGTATGCAATCCACAGACCTGAATATCCTATGGCTGTGCCACATTCGACTACAATATTCGGTTGTACTCTCCTCACAATCTGTCGAAGAAATTTAGCCTTTTCCGGACCCAGCATTGGAATATGCCGTTCACGGCAGCTTGCTTCAACCGATTGTAAGACGCCATCAAATTTCTTCATGTTGCGTTTTCGATAGTTGACTTGTCAGATTCCATTCATTATAGCAGAGCCGATAGAGATACTACAATAACTATGTCCATTTGAAGGACTACATCTAAACGATGAAGAAATTAAGGATATAAGTTTAGTCTTGCGGCCAAGAGGCAAGTTGAAACAACTATGGTAGGGGATAATCAGCTGGGAATTTGGTCGATTCATCAAATTTGGTGTTGTCCATTAACACCTGTGAAAGGTCGGTATTACTGAAATCACAGTGACGTAGATCGGCATTACTAAAATCAGCGAAACTATCGAAATTGGCATTGTTTAAATTAGCATGCCGCAAATCTGCATGTTGTAGGTTGCAATTGCGTAAATCTGCATGAACCAAATTGGCGTAGCGAAGATCGGCGTTACGTAGATAGGCGCTATGGAGATTAGCCGATTGCAAATTGGAGTTCTTGCCAATAAAATGGGCGTCAAATTGGCTAATATCAAAGTCGTTAGGAAAGTTAGTTTCTGCATCGTAAAGGGAACCATTAAAATTAGCCTGAGAAAGGAGAAATGCCTCTGTATCACCAAAGTCTACACCTCGAAGATTCACCCCATGTAGATTTGCCTGCCGAAGATCTGCACCTATCAGATTAGCCTGATACAGGTTGGCGTAGGATAGCTCGGCATTGTTTAGTTTAGCATCACTTAGGTTTAAGCCAATTGCATACGAGTAGCTCAAGTTAGCTCTCTGCAAGTTGGCAGCGTGTAGATTTGATTTAAAAAGTCCAGCCCGATAAAGGTTGCTGTTAGCCAAGTCTGTATGACTCAGATCAAGATTGGACAATTCGGCTTGAGTGAGATCTTGATTGCTTAAATCAATGAAGTCCATACATTAAGTTTCCAGATGGTGAAAGCAGAAATCCAATTCAATGCAATATCTACAGCACGCTACTCAGTAAAAGCATATCACACTTTGAGAAAAAAACACATAGAATTTTTAACTATATGGAAAATTCGTTGCAGAAAGTTATTAACGATCATTGATTATCCTCTGGAAACACAACACAAGATAGATACGGCATGAGCTGTTGAAAATTGGGGATTAGTTGCCCCAAACCTGTAAGATTTGGTTTGTTTTTACTTGACTCAACTGCTGCATTTTTCCGTTTGGATGTCGAACTGTGATAAGATCAACTTGTTTCGTCGAACCAAGTCCAAAATGTAGACGTTTTTCAC
>DTUY01000308.1:0-5020 GCA_012963885.1 Candidatus Poribacteria bacterium
TCTCATCGGGAATCCTGAAACCTGAAAACATCGAAGCCTCCGTCTGGGCTATGGAAGAAGAGGGATACTTGGCAACCCTCAACGCCGTGCCGAACAGGTGAAGACGGAATTCGGGCATTACATGGGGCTTGTGAATGAGAGTTACGTCTCCAACTGGCAGTGGGGTGGCTCAAAAATTGAGAATCAGGGGGTACATGGCGACCACGGCCCACTCTGGGAAACCATGACTGATGCAACACCCACGTTCAAAATTGTGATCAATTATCCGATATGTGATTACACCGAGGAAAACGGTACGACCTAGATTTGGCCTGGCACGCATAAGGCTCTCCGCATTCTCTGCAGTTCCGGGCTTACGACGATCCCACACTCTATCAACCCATGCTGGACGAGTGGCGTGAAAAGCGCCCGCCGCACCAACTCATCTTGCCTAAAGGCGCAGCCATCATCCGGGACATGCGCACCTGGCATGCAGGTATGCCCAACCGCCCGCCGAAGCACCGCGGCATGCTTGGCAATATTCACGTTCATCGCAAGTTCAAACCAATCGCTATCAGAGTCGAACGTGGCAGCGAAGGTTTCTTCAAGCATCCTGTTCTGACGACTAATCTCGAAGTGGTCGATTCTCCCATTCAATATCTCCCGAAAAAGAACGGACCGGTTTCAACCGACCTCACTTTGGAAAGTGTGCAAAAAGCCATCCTACCTGATCAGGAAAAAATCTTTGAGGAGATACGGCAGGAATTGCCGGGCTCGCCCACCGTCGTCGAGTTGAAAGGCATCATCAATGACCTAGGTTGCCAAGGAAGAATCAAGCGAAGTGGACACGGCCTAGCTTCCAGGTGGCGTAAGCACATCAGGTATGGATGTTATCAACCGAACAAAGTTAGATGGCAGTAAGGCGGTACCAATAGAGTTAGTGAGCCACAACAGCCGAGTGTAACCGGCGAAGTTACCAAAATCACTAACTCGGTAACTACTGGCTCGTCAGACCTGCGTGGCATCACCGCCCATAACAACCAACTCCAACGGGCAAACCTAGAATGACCATATGACCTTTTGCCTTGACTCAAACCAGCAAATCGAGAAACTCCAGCAAACACCTAGACCGAGAGCAACAGTTCTACGCTGTCAGCCAGAAATTGTTCAAGTTCTGCCCACCAAGTTTGGGTGGGCTTTACTGTGTAGCACCCGGTTGTACTTGTATTTTAGTTTTTAACTTAAATACAGGAAATCTCATATCTACTTGCTATTAAATTCTATTCGTAAAAACCGAGAGAAACGGTTAGTATACTCGTACTCCTATTCCCTCCGTTGCAATATATCTCTGATTAACTTCAAGGTTTGCTGATCTGTCAATTTGACCACTAGGCCAACGGATCTCAAGCGTATCAACTCTTTGGGAATTGCCAAGGCCGAAGTGGAGACGTAAGTCACTAAAAGATAGGTAACTGCCACCACTACTTACCTCCTGATGCTGGATCAAATTTCCAGCCATGATCTTTACGCGTGCACCGATAGCGGACCTGTTACTTTTTATCCCGACCGCATTGATTTGAATCCAATTCTTCTGGTTCCCAACATCATTTCGCAATAAGTCCGGTGTTTGATTCCAGTTTGTTACCAATATATCAATATCACCATCATTATCGTAATCGCCAAAAGCAACGGCTCGACTGACCTTTTCGAGTGCTAAACCTGCCTGATCACTGATATTGCTAAACGTACCATCGGACAGATTTCGAAAAAGTAGATTCTCTTGCGGAAACATAACGTGCTGATTTATCTGATTGATATTATCCATCACATGACCATTCGCCACGAAAATGTCCTTATAACCATCGTTATCATAATCGAAGAAATTGATTCCCCAACCAAGAAAATTATAGGTAACTTCAGCTATACCTGCGGTGATAGTGGCATCTTCAAAAAAATTGCCATTCCCATTACGATAAACTGTGTTTGTTTCGTTTTGAAAGTTGCTGACGGTTAGGTCGAGAAAACCATCGTTGTTGTAATCGCCAAAAGCCGTTCCCATACCAGCTTCCTCGTCTCCCATATCATTGTAAGCAACACCAAGCATGAGAGCAACTTCCTCAAATACACCGTTTCCTCGGTTATGAAATAAAAAGTTGGGATCGCGATCATTGGCAACGTATAGATCTTGATCTCCATCATTGTCATAGTCGCCGAAAGCTACACCGAGTCCATGACCTGCAGCAATATCTAAAATCCCGCTTTGATGAGATAAATCGGTGAAAGTTCCATCACCGTTGTTTCGGTAACACACATCAACGTCAGGAGGATACGAACGTGGACCACAATAAACCCATACTCCCCCTATTTCACATCGTCTATCTTGCTTAAGATTGTAATCCGCATAATTTGTAACGTAAAGATCCAATAAGCCATCATTATTAATATCCGCAAAAGCACAACTAGCTCCCCACTGTTCATTTGCAATACCTGCTTGCGTTGATACATCTGCGAATGTGCCATTACCGTTATTTCGATAGCATACATTAGACCCAAAATTGGTGATATACAGATCTACATTGCCATCGTTATCATAGTCTCCAACTGTACATCCAACACCATAACCAATATTTCCGACATTTGCTGTTTTTGTTGCGTTGAAAAAAGTACCATCTCCATTGTTGCGATACAATACGTTCATCGAAGATCTTTCCTCCCTTCCCCCGATTTGGCAAACACCATTTACGAGGTAAATGTCTAGATCTCCATCATTATCATAGTCGAAAAAACCGCCTCCCGAGCCAAGGAATTCATTGAATAACCGTAACTTGCTATTACCATCTGTGTGTTCAAAGTCAATTCCGGATGATAATGTTACATCAAAAAAAAGTGGTGTAGGAGACACGGTTCCCACTCTGTTTTTAATAGGTAATTCTGTCATACTAACTGCATTCTCTAATTGAGCGATTTGTGGGAACGGACGATATTGAATTGTCTCAACCAACTGTTCGATTTTACTTTCTGCTCCAATCACATTTGGACGAAACGTAATAAGGTTTCTACCATTATGGTCTCCCCATCCATGATGAATAGCAGATTCAACTAGAAAATTGATTAGAAACATCCAAAAAAATCCCGCTAAGCTTAACTGTTTAATAGCCATTTTTCGACTGATAAAAAAAGTAAGAAACAAAAATTCGATCTAATTATCAATTAAGTTGGGCAATGTCTCGCGAAGTGAATCTTCAATTTTAACATAAGTGTGTCATCATTCAATGATAACGTACTTAATGTCAGCTGCTCAGTTTATCTCATATAAACTTAAAACTTGTTTTATACGTCTACTACTTTGGAGTTTGTGGTTATCTTTAGGAGTATTGTCAAAACGAGGAGTATTGTCAAAACGTAATAGTCTGTCTTGTTATTCTATCTAAATAATTTACGATGGTAATAGCATCATAGGTGTGGTATTTTTCAAAAAGCAATGTTTCAATTGTTATGCTACTTTTAACTTCGATTTTCAATTATTTAGTAAGGAGCTTTCAATGTTGAAAGGAATCATTGGGTTTTTAATGGCTTTAATGGTTTTGATACCAACCAGCATGTCTATGGCAGGGACATTAATAGAAAATTTCGATGACGGTGATGATGAGGGATGGGAACGTTCACCTCAGAATCCGGATAGCAAGGTCTTTTGGGGTGTAGATAAGAAAGAGAATGCGATGAAGTTCGACCCAAAAGGAGTTGGTTGGCAACAAGCGATTTCCCAGATGAACTTTGTTGGTACTAGCCAAGTTAAAAATGTCCGAGAGTGGGCTGACTATGATGTTGAAGTTGATATTAAACTTGTAGAAGCGGCGAATCATCCTGGTGGTGTCAGAGGACGTGTTGACCTAAAGACAGGTGGTCATTATGTCGTATGGTTGTATCCTGCCTCAGGTGATCTCAGACTGTACAAGAATCCGGGTTGGGACATTAACACGGGTATTGCGACAGTAGGTGTTGGGAAATTCAAGCCAGAAATCAATGAATATCACAAAGTGAAGCTAAGCATGCAAGGTAGTGATATCAAAGTTTATTATGATGGCAAACTCGAAATTGAAGCCAAGGATAAAGACCACAAACAGGGTACTATCGCGGTAGGCAGTCAAAATAGGGTTGTTTACTTTGACAATATACAGGTTGAAGGCCCACAAATTCCCAGCCATGATATGAGCCCCGTTGAGCCGGAAGGGAAACTTACAACCACTTGGGCACGAATAAAAGCCCATAACTAAGGTTTTTTCTGTGCCAATTGTTTCAGTCCTTAAAGTCATTGCAGTGGCTTTGGGGACTAGGACATCTATTGCTTCCGGGTAAATGACCCCTCCTAATTATCTGACTTAATTGTATCTTGAAATTCCTCGCTGTTACTGATATTTAGAAAATCTCTATCAGTTCTTGCCATTCTAGCGAATTTTTTATTCAGTCCTACAGCTCTTTTCAGTGATTCTATAGCTAGCATTTTCTGATCTCTCAGTGAATAGATGCAAGCAATGTTATAGTGAGCTGCTCCGAGCTTTGGTTTTATCTTGATAGCAATAAAATATTGGTCTAAAGCTCCGTCCAAATTTTGCAAAAATGAATATGTTCTTCCTAAATTAACGTGAGCTTGGGCAAACTGTGGATTGAGGGCGACCGCCGTTTGGAAATATTCCGTTGCTTTTTCTAGTTTATGTTTTTTGAAAAAAATCAGTCCCATACTATTATGGATTGCCGCGATATTTGAATTTATTCTAAGGGCGTGTTGGAACTGTTGCATTGCTTCATCCAGCATATTTTTTCTTGTATAGGCTAACCCAAGACGATAATATCCTGTTACTTCATGTGGATGGTTCCCAATAACTTTTTGGTACTCTTCTATTTCCCGATCTATGGCACGTAACTGACGAAAAAGTTTTAATTCCTCCTTTCCTTTCTCAGATTGACCTTGTCTAAAATATACTTGTGCTAGGTTATACCGCGCACTCGGAAGCACATATATGATGTTGGGTGGATTTGATGA
>DTUY01000308.1:5030-5334 GCA_012963885.1 Candidatus Poribacteria bacterium
TTTTAGTCGTATGCATGTCTGGTATGCTTCTATCGCTTTGTTCAACTTTCCCATAAGAACTTGAATTACTCCAATGTGGAAATACGCTTCAGCAAAGTCAGGATCTATTTTTGTTGCCATCTGATACTCACGATTAGCTTCAGAGAGTTGACCATCATATTTATAAATGGTGCCCAGATTGTCATGAACTTCAGCCATATTAGGCTCAAGCTTTAAAGCTTCTTGATATACTACTTTTGCTTCATCAAATCCACCCAATATCATATATGTGCTGCCGAGTGCGCGATACAAATCTGCAGAATTG
>DTUY01000309.1 GCA_012963885.1 Candidatus Poribacteria bacterium
CATCGGCCGCAACTCAAGCTGACCTAGCTGTTCTACCATAGTCACGGGTTTATCGACGCGAAACGCAAGGCCGCAGAGCTGCTCGATGTAGCGTACCACCACGGGGTGGGCGCACAACGCTGCTGGCATAGAACCGCGATCGACCAGACGGTTGCATTCCTCCAACTCTGTTTTGTCTAGTGCTCCTCGCACAATTAAGAAACCTTGGACGTCGAATCCGTAGTCTTCCTCCGGACTCATCTTGCCGTCAGCAAGGGATCGTGCCTCCGAAACCGGCCTCTCCTGCTCAGGTAGATGCGGGTGCCATGGGGGGTTCAGGTGCGGCCACACCTCCTGCGCCGCTTGCAATCGTTCTTGGTGGGTCGGCGTCGCCGGAGGTGTTTCCATAGATTCTAGCGTGGACATCGCAGTGCGATATTCCATGGTCATTCTCCTTTTCGTATACTCATTAAGAGTTAAATGAGTGAGCAAATTATTAAGTCCTCATTGCGGTGGTTTGTCAACCATGCGCCCCAATATAAAATCCTATATAATAGCAAACCGTACTTGGATCTTAGAGATCACATAACGGCAAGTTCCCATAATAATTAGAGTCAAAATATTGGCACGTAATCGAAGTTTACTCTTTTTGCAGACGGATAAACTCACTCTGGAGATCTATTTCCTTTGTCAAAGGAAGTCGAACTTTTTCTCGGCTCCAAGAGGAGAGGTAAACCGCGTTAATCACTTCAATAGCAGTTCGACCCCCCCAACCACCCGTATGTGGTTCAAGTTGGTTTAGGATACAGTCACAAAAATGCGACAACTCCATCAAGTATTGTGCATTGCTACGGAGTTCATCATCCAAGTTACCTTGGTTATATGGGGTCACATCCGTTGTCGTTTTACCATCTCGAAATAGAGTCATCCGAAACGGCTCCGTAGAAGTAAAACTCCAAGTGGATCCAAACTCAATTTGCAATGTTCCTTCAGTTCCCATTATTTCGTAAAGTTCTACTATCGGCTTATGAGAGATACGAGTCATATGATGCAAACTGACAGCACCACCATGATGTCGAAACATAGCCACAGCTCTATCTTCGACATCACGCTTTTTCATTATGATATCGATTTCTCCGCTAACCGTTTCAATTTCTCCCAACCACCATCGACATAGATCGATTGCATGGCTACCATGATCCTGATAAATACCTCCCCAAGTAGGCAGCGAATCTCGCCAACCACCTGGATGAGACAGGAAACTCCAATCAACCCGCACTTGAAACACACAACCAAGATCTCCATTCTCAATCATTTGTTTTGCTTGAAGGAAACATTTATTGTAGCGTTTCATGAAAGCAACCATCAAGATAATACCGTTTTGCTGACAAACCTGAATTATCTGGTCGCATTCCGTTACCGTACGTGCCATCGGCTTTTCACATAGAACATGCTTTCCTGATTCAGCAACAGCAATCACATCATCTGAATGAGAATAAACAGGTGTACCCGATAATAACAGCGTCAACGTCAGCATCAGCTAACATCTGGTCCCTATCAGGATAAATTTCGTTTGCTCGATACATGTTTTGTGCCCAACGTGCATTCTCTTCCACAACATCTGACGCAGCCACAAATTCCCCATTTTCCAAATATTTTAAAATTGGTCCGTACATGCAACGTGTTGTCGACCCACAACCGACAATTCCAAGTTTGACTTTATTCATTATTACATACTCAATTCACGAAAACCGACAGACTCAAAGTAAGTTCCCATTTCCATCTAACTCCAGACATAAATTTTGTCATCATCTTCTGAATAACCAATAAAAACGGCCAGAACAATTCGTGGCACGTCACCTTCTACCGCAGGGACCTCGTGGATGCAACGTGTGTTAAAAAAGTAGAGATCACCCGGTTCCAGATCAATTTGACAGCGCTCAATCTGATTTTCGGCAGCATAATCATGGAAAGTACCATCGGTGATATGCGGTTGAATTTCCGGTGTCCAGAGACACCGATGCAAAATAGCTTGTGTGGATTTCCCTGTTCCGTCAGCATTTTGCACGCAAAGTACACCTGCAAACTGGTGATTAAACCTATGAACAGCGTAGTTAGTTCGCTTTTCACGCAATGTCACGTGATCAATGTGAGGTTTGTAAGCATGACTCTCATAATGAACCCGGAAAATTGCGGGGCCATAAAGTTGGCCGTCCGGTTCACTAGCAATTTCCACCTGTTTCTCAACCGCCAAATCAGACAAAGCGCTATAAATAACATCAACCGGATTAGCAAACCCATCGAATAGAAAATTGAATAAAAAATGAGTCACGGCTGCATGTTGCAAAAACGACTCTTTATCATTGCCACGATTGCCAAGACTGGTGCCAATGTCAATTCGCGTGCGCTGATCTAGATGGTTTCCGTTTGACTGGCGCATCAACCCTACATTAATTAAGCGATCGATGAGATCCGGAAACTGATCTGGATTATAAATCTGACGGAAGATGATAGCGGGGACTTCCGCCTGAGATAACGCATGTAGCGGATCATTAAAATTATTAAGTATAGTTTGAAGGTTAGGTTCAACCGGTTGCCAGTTTGCCGAGGTTGACATATGGTTTCTCCTTAGTGGTTGTCAGTACCATCTTGTATTCAGGAAATAAACTAGGGTTTCACAGCTGTAACCAGTGAATAGTAACCAAAGGTGGGTGTAGTTTGAAAATTAACAAAACCAACTTCATCCAATAATGCTTGAAGTTCTGTAGCGGTATATTGCTTACCTCTTTCGTGTAACAGCATGGCAACCGAATAGCACGCGACAACTAATGGACCATCTTTGAATTCGTTTAATAGCATTTCGTGTAAGCAGATAGATCCACCGGGATTCAGCGTTTTGAAGGCTTGGCGCGCAAGGTACTGACAAGATTTCCAATCCCAGTCATGAAAAATGTTCCCAAACAGCACACCATCATAGCTGCTCGGCCATAAGTCTAAGAACATATCGGCAGCTACGGTTGTTATGCGATCTACCAATTTATGTTTCACGATATTCCCTTGAGCAATTCGGCAAACTCTTTCAAAATCCATGATTGTGCACTGTGTCTGCGGATAACGACTGGCAATAGCCAGACAAAGTGATCCCGATCCGCCACCAACATCAAGAAGTTTATCCATAGAGCCAAAAACCGGCTGATTAGCTAATCCACTGGCGGCAGGAAGTGTGATGGTGTGCATACGATGTATAAAATTGTCAACCTGTTCGTCCGTCAAATCTCTCATTTTCACGGCAATAGGCTGGATCGGTTGATCACCGGAACGGAAAACTCGACGAAGTTGCTCAACCGACGGATCATCCTTCTGCATCAATTCATGGTCATAAAAGGGACTGGTTGGCAGTAGATAGGTTCGAGCAAGATCCGCTAAGCCATACCGCCCGTCATTGTGTCTAGCTAGAAAACCGAGTGCGGTAACAACAATAGCCATCGCCTCTGCCGCACGGGAAGTTAACTGTAGTTCTTCAGTGATATCTTCGATAGTTTTTGGACCTTGTGCTAGGTGTTCAAAAAGGTTCATCTCCTGAGCAACGGCTAATGTTGGGAAAGCATAACGAGTCGCCCTTAATTCATACAATTTTCGGTCATCAGCAGGCGGAACTGGAAATGTGGCAGGACTAATTTCCATTAGCTATTTTTCGATCTATAGATTCCTTGTCTATTTTGATTCTGTATATTGTGCCGAGTTCCAAGCATAGCAAAATGCCTTTAATCTGTCAAGATTTCCAAGGCCTAATGAGATTGTTCTAATCGGTTGTGTTGAGGAATTCCAGTTACGAGAAGACAGCTCTGGCCATAAACTCCGTACAAAGAATACCCAAATTTATTTGTACGGAGTGTCAATTACCTCAAACCAACCACTATTGCGATGCCAGTGTCCACTCGGCTCAGAGATAAAAAAGATGGCTATTCAGATGCACTTGGAAGAAATCGGACAGCCAACCATGTCACCGTCAGATGTTGGATTGCCAGATAGAATGTGTAGAAAACCAGTAAGCTTTGGTTTTGGTTAGTAACCAATTGACAGATTGGATTGTCGTCATTTTGCTCCTCTTCAGTCGGCGACTTCCCTGCCGACGCTTTTTTCGTCTAGCCCGAGATCATTGGTCCTTGACAGCGTAAGACCGGTCAAATGGGGTCCTTAAGATTGGAATCGGCACACAACCCCAATACTATAGTCGATGAATATTCCTCTCCAGCTAGGAATGTACAATTAGGAAGATGGGGTGCTTGGCAATCCGGCCAACGCCATTACAATCTCCTCTTCGGGATACTCATAGTCCCGAAATTCATCTGCATTGTAATCCGCCCTTCCTTTTCAACGTAAGGCCTCACGAATTGCTCCTACGACAGCAGGATTGGCTTCTGGGGCAGGAATGATCCCTTCCGCTTTCGCAATCTGAATGCCTACAGCGAAAGTTTCCATTTGGGGGTAGCGATGGCTTCGATTTGACCAATCTCCAAGAGGTGGCTGACCAGTGGTGACATTCCGTGGTAGCGGAGTCCACCGGTGTGAATGCCTGGCGGTACAAAATGTATTTCCTCAGGTATGCATTTTGACTAATGGTGTCATGTGCGCAGTGTCGCCAAAATCGTAAGCATATTTCCTTTGGTTAGTGATGGGCACGCTGCTGGCTCGACAGCAATGATCCTCGGGGCATCTTCTCCGCGCAATTTTTGCCCAATGAATGGAAAGGCCATCCCTGCGAAATTCGATTCACCACCAGTAAAACCCACAATCACATCTGGGTAGTCACCTGCCATTTCCAACTGTTTGATCGACTCAAGTCCAATCACCGTTTGATGCATCAACACATAGTTTAGAACACTCCCCAAGGCATACTTGGTGTCACCGTTCTTTGTTGCCAGTTCAACTGCTTCAGAGATGGCAATACCCAGAGAACCGGTGGTATTCGGATCTTTTTCTAGTATGGCTTGACCAGCATCGGTTTCCGCACTCGGGCTAGCGGCAACATTCGCACCATATGATTCAATCAACGCCCATCGATATGGTTTCTGTTCATAGCTAACTCTAACCATTTTATTGATAGCGAATCCTTCTTTAACTTTGCTATTTTGGATCGCTTGAGTATAGGGAAATTGAATCGTCTGGGTTGAAATATTTAACACCTCCTATGATATAGTATCTAGATATTTTGAGGTAATTAATCTTTTTTTCCTTTCAGGCCATTAAGTTATGTGGAAGATAAAAACTGATCAGATAAAATGCTTGGTGCCGAATATTGATTGGCACATTTGGCTAATTTTTGCTATATAGCT
>DTUY01000310.1 GCA_012963885.1 Candidatus Poribacteria bacterium
CTAGAACAACCGCTAAGACTAAGATCAGAATCATAGCGAATTTCATGGTTTGTGTCTCTCCTTGTATTTTGTGGGTTAGTAAACTCGTGCTGAAACCTTATCTTTTTGTTGAAGATGTCAGATAGTTTCTATACAATTCAACTCACTTCAAGATAATTATCTTCTGTGTAAATACGGATGTATCCATTCTCAGTGCGCAGAAATATATACCACTGGCAACTTTTCCACCAGCATCAGTTTTTCCTTCCCAATAGACAGCTCTTGATTGACTTGTATAGCTTCCCGCTTCTACATAACCGACCCTAATGGTTCTAACTGGTGTTCCTGAAATATCATAAATGGTTATTGATATCTCACCATCTTGGCTGAGTTCAAATGGTATCCATGTTTCAGGGTTAGAAGGGTTTGGATAGTTCGGGAGCAATCTTGTCCGATCTGGGATAAGTCTTCGTTTAAAACGCAAAACCCGATATACTTTAATAACATCTTGTTGATTAATAAATATTGTCAGGGGTTCCGACACACGGGTTCCCATTTGATCAAATCCGATGACGTCGATTCTATCTCCAGTTTGAACGATAGATTGTTGATTTGGATCAATGATGATGGCTTTAAACTGACCTGCTTCCACTTGTCCACTCCATTCAAGTCCATTTCTACGATTGGTTGCTTTTATCCAGGATAAACCTGGGAACTTAGCCGCTCCGACCAAAGCAAAAACCCATGTTCGAACTATATTGTGATTTTTGACTGAAGGTGGAGCCCCATCCACATTATTCCAAGCATGACCTTTGAAGACAATATTGTAATCATTAATTAGATTTACAATGTATCCTTTACCGCCGACAAGTTGGAAATCGGATCTATCAAAGTTTGGGATAAAGGAGACAAAATTTCTCTTTTCGGTATCATATTGAATAATTAGTGTTGCCCCAACTTGATCGGCAAAGATACTGGCTAACATAGGGGTGTCAGAGTTCAAAGGGATGGAAATTAAGTTCAATCCCTGTTTTAGGTTTAATGCAAATTTACTTTCTTGAGCGGAAGTCTCAATTCCACCAATAGCAGTTACAACGACATTTCCCACATTACTTTGAATGGTTATCTTTTTGACCAGAGGATCTTGGTTAACTGGCCTAAACACGAGATTCAAAATTTTACTGCTTTCAGGATTAATAAAGAAGTTTGTCTGGTCTGTAAAGAATCGGTTATCGTTTGAAATTACCTGAGTAATCAACAAACGCTGTACCCCATTATTTTCGATTCTCAATGGTAGACGCTTGGTGGTTCCAGCGAGGACAGCACCGAAATCAATCTGTGCTGGTTTTACCTTGATATTGGCTGAAGGGAAAGCAGAATTTAGTTGCTTGAAAGGATAAGTCGAAGCGCCAGTGAAACTAACCAATTGTTTAGTTTTATTCACAATGCTTAGAGTTAAGTTTGAATCAGTTTCCGAAAATATATCGTCACTAACTTGTTCATAATTCGTGCCCAGTTTGGAGGAATTAGCAACAAGATCTCCTTGGTTATTGTAGATGTAGATGTCAAGATCAGAGTCTGTGTTTTGCCAGCGAATCACCATGTTTAAATCTGTTTCAGTACTTAGCTGATGGTCACCAAAATCTGTTTTAATAATCTTTGGATAGATATGGTAACTTAATATTTCATTTCCATTTATCTCGTTGGTAAAGATGACATTATTCGATTTTACAATGCCTGCACCGTAGATGTTATTAGGCTCATCGATGGTGTCAGTTGGTGAATTGATCGTACTCCTGATAATTGCGCTTTTAACCTCAAATGGATGCAAATTCCATTGATCAAGATTGTCTTTCCCCACTGCATCCAGAATAAGAGCTGCAACACCGGATACATGCGGTGCGGCCATGCTCGTACCGGCGGCATAGCCGTAACTGTTGTTCCACATGGTGGAATAAATGCCCAATTCCGAATTGTTACTTACGCCACCTAGGGATACGACTTCAGGTTTAATCAGTGGAAACTGATGTTCACTTGGACCTCGACTGCTGAAAGCAGCGATACTTTCATCATCGATATTTATTGCCCCAACAGTAATTGCATGTTCTGCATATCCGGGCACGGTGATTGTCTTGGATTTTTGGTCCTCATTCACGTTCAAAAATCTAGCATTTTCATCCAGCCAAATTTCATAAGTTTGGTTTTCTGGAACAAAATATGCCTCGACTCTAACCTTCAGTTTACGTGGCATTTGTGGCCTGTATATGATTTGTTCATAATAAGCACCATACATTGTCTGACCTCTAGGTCTGCCAAACCAACCAAACACCCGGTGTGTACGACTGGAAATGATCTCTTCTCCACTGTTATTTTCCAGAACTAGATCAAGATCACTGTTTTTACCTTTCCACCAGAGGGTTACTTGCATAGTTCCGGCAACCTCAATATCATGTTGATAAATCCACACTTTTCCTTGCTCAGGGTGTTGGGTTGCTACCCCCTGATCATACTGTTCGGAACTATTTCCCGCAGCGACAACTACAACGCATTTACCTTCTGAGACAATGAGATCAATTGTCCTGCTCATTGGATCCAAACCGTTCCTATCATATTCCCATGGTCCCCAACCCATACTGATGTTAATGATATCCGCACTGACAGAATCAGCAGCCCAATTAATGGCATCAATTGTGTCGGCATATTCACCTTGATACCAGAACCTACGAGGAATGATAGGTGCGTCAATCAAAGATACACCCGGAGCAATCCCGGTCATGCCTTCACCATCATCACTGGCACCGATGATCCCAGCGACGTGTGTACCATGCCAGTGTGATGGATCACGATTTCCACGTTTGGCAATTATCCTTCCTTCAAATTCTGAATGTGAGTGATCAATACCAGTGTCAATAATTGCTACCCGTACGTTTTTTCCAATGACACCGAATTTTTGAGTAGCATCTGCGCCAGTCTGCATAATATTATTGTCATTGATCGCTAGGTTCGATTGTCCATCGGACCAAATTTTTTTGATGAATGCGTATTTGGCTAAGTTAACAATTCTATTTAGGGGTATCCGAACTGAGATACTATGAATACGATCATATCGATATTGAACACGTGCGCCGATATTTTTTAGTAGATTTAACTGAGTTGGATTGAATGGGGAATGTGATTCTACAATTAAAGATAAAAAACCTTGATCTATGAATTCATAAATGCTTTTCTGAATGGTTTGATTTAGCACTATTTGAGCATTATCTAAAGATTTAGAACTAGTAACCTCCGCCAATTTTTCTATATTGCCATGTCGTTCTCGTATTCTTAGATGGATTTCTGACTGGATTGTTACTAGGATAGATGGGTGTATTTTGCTAAGTTCTTTTTCAGTTGCTATTGGAGTTTTTAAAGTGGATTCAATAGATTGGTCGATGAGTCTAAATATTCTTTTTTTCAAGACGAGATTGTTTGTTATAACCATTTCTTCTACAGATGAGTTAGAGGATGCAAAATGGAGAAAAATAAGCGGTAAGAAAAAGATTGAGAAAAATAAATTGTGCTTTTTCACGCAAATTACCCTTACAATGAGATGAAGACAGGTACGTCAAATTTGATCAAGATTTTCCCCTTACATTAAGACAACATATGATGTCGTATATAAGTCGGTCATTGTATTATAAGACGCAAATGTAAATTGATTGGTTCAAGGGAATGTGATTGACGGTATCCAATTTCCCTGCCAGCTTGGGTTCCAGTGTATCTTCCAGTTGATAGGTATCACCTAGTTCAACTTAGGCCTGACGGAGAACGCGATCTCTCCGCTTTTACCGACAAAGCATTTTCTCCTAGAACTAGTTTGGTAACTTGTTGATCAATCTGAAGGTCGATACGTTCAGGTGATTTTCATGTGTCAATAATCTAATTCTCATTAGCATGATGGAACGCATTTCACCTTGAATGTTAGCAAAGAGATGTGGTCGCAATGATTAAGAATTAAAAAACATATGATAGTATTTTTTATGTTGGATGATAGTTCTCTAGAGTGTTTTAGATTGACTAAGTTATCTACGAGATGGATAAAGATTCTTCTTTTTCTTGGATTTGAACTATTGAAGTTATGTATCAGGCCGATTCAGCTTTGGAAGAAATTTAGAGTAGTAATTGTTGATGTTGACAAGAGGGTTAGTTCCTTGACTAACAAGAAAATCTCGTGTATAAGTCTATGCATGGATGTTCGAATTCATCTATGTGTGAGGTTAATATGAAATTCCGTAAAGATTTTTCAGCGTTTTTCTTGTGTTTTGTTGTTTGTATTATCTCTTTTGCACAGGAGGTAATCCCAGTTCCATTCCAAAGTTCATTGGTTTTTCCTTCGGAGGTAAATCCAATGATAACATGGGGTATCCGTGATGAAAGGGGTTTTCATCATGGATACGCACTAGTTAAGTTAGATGGTAAATGGGGAGCCATTGACAAAACAGGTGAGATAGTCATTCAACCTCAGTTTGATCAGGTGGAAGATTTTATTGAAGGATTGAAATTGGTTAAATTAGATAGTAAGCCAGAATTCACTGACAAAACAGGTGAGATAATCATTCAACCCCAATTTGAGTGGATAAAAGATACTATTGATATGTTGAAGCTAGTTGAATTGGATGCTAAATCGGGTGGCATTGTAAAGGATTTCGTTGATGTGTTAACACTAGTTGAATTAGGTCGTGAGTCAGGGGTCATTGACAAGACGGACAAGGTAGTCGTTCAACCCCAATTTGAGTGGATAAAGGATTTCATTGATGTATTAGCATTAATCGAATTAGGCCGTAAGTTGGGATTCATTGACGAAACAGGTAAGATAATCATTCAACCTCAGGTAGAGGATTCCACTAAAGAATTGACACTAGTTGGATTGGATGCTAAATCGGGGGACATTGTAAGGGATTTCGTTGATGTGTTAACACTAGTTGAATTAGGTCGTGAGTCAGGGGTCATTGACAAGACGGACAAGGTAGTCGTTCAACCCCAATTTGAGTGGATAAAGGATTTCGTTGACGTATTGGCATTAGTTGAATTAGGTCACAAGTTGGGATTCGTTGACGAGGCAGGTAGGATAGTTATTCAACCCCAATTTGATTCGGTGAGGGATTTCACTGAAGGATTAGCACCAGTTGAATTAGAAGGTAAGTGGGGATTCGTTGACAAGGCAGGTAGGATAGTTATTCAACCCCAATTTGATTCGGTAAGAGATTTCACTGAAGGATTAGCACCAGTTGAATTAGAAGGTAAGTGGGGATTCATTG
>DTUY01000311.1 GCA_012963885.1 Candidatus Poribacteria bacterium
GATCCAATCGGTGTGCTTCTCAATCCTGTAGCGCAACGTGCCGTTGGTCGTTGAATAGACTTTGACCACTCGTCCTGAACCACCCAGTGCAACCAGACGCTGATCCGGGCTGAGATCAGCAGCAAGAACGGCATCGATTTCGTCACCAATTTCGGCCAAGCGTTGTCCCGTTTGGACATCGAAGAGCACCACTCGTCCTGATTCGACCGGACGTCCACCAGCCACCATAAGGACGCCGCCGTCGCGGCTGAAGCGAATCACATGGGGTATCCCTTCGGGAAACGCCAGTCTGCCTAGTTCCTTCTCCGTCTCCGTGTGGATGAGCCGGACATGTTCCTGTGCAGACACCGCCAACAGCGGTGCCCACGGGCTAGTGTCCATCGCGAGAACTGGCAACGGACGCTTCACCTGTGGCGTTTTAATCTGGAGCAGATTCTCCGGCATGGGAGACAACCCGCCCAGCCTGATACTTGTAGGGGCAGGCTGAAATGTCAGATCCCGTGCTTTCACCATCGACTTACTGCTGGCCGATTCCCTCAGTCCGGTGTCGATCCACCTTTGAATCATCGCGATTTGTTCATCCGGTAGAGGTGGCTTATAGGGGGGCATTCGGGCATTGTCGTCGGGATCGGTGATTACCTGAAACAGCAAGCTTTGGCTAGATCGCCCAGCGACAACAACTTCGCCTCCGCTTCCTCCTTTGAGCACATTAGCATAGACTTGCAGGTTAATGCCAGCTTTCTGCTTATCGTCACCATGACATTTCAGGCAGTGCTGTCGGAAAATAGGTTTGACGTGATCGTCGTAGGTAATTGGCACCTTTTCATCCGTGGCACCTATCGTTAGCAAAATGAAAAGGCTAGCGAAGAAAAGATGCTGAAGAGCAACCAAACGTGGATCCATGCAGATTTATTTTGCTAGCCCAAGATTTTTATTACATTATAAATATGCGCCCGATGCTTGTCAAGGATGTGATTTTCGGTGAGATATTTCTTATATCTAGCTATATCTGGAAACTCAAGTAGTATAACAGTGACTTGGAGTTGCAAGATGGAGCGGGATGTTACCAGATTGTGTTCGCTAATCGTGCGGAACTTTTTAGACCTTGGCAAAAAAACATTAAACAGACAGTAACTTTCAATTTCCCCATACGGTAGCGAGTTTGTTCTGCGGATTAACAGCTAATGTCATTTCAATACCTTTTCCGGCAAAAGTCGCAATTTCCTCTTTCGTCATAACATGATTAGCCATTAAAAATTCATCAATAACTCCCTTCATAAAGCGACCACCACAACAACTATTAGAAATATGAAGTACCGCATCTGTTTGATTCAAAGGGCCAGTTAATTTCTGTGCACCAGCCGGTTTTCCATCAAAATAAAGCTTAGCCTCTTTCCCATCATATGTGGAAGCGTAGTGATGCCACTGGCCAAATTTGTGCATCGGATGTTCTCCAGCGGCAATCCGCTTCCAACCACCGGTGTTGAGCTACAGAGTCATCTCCACCTTGTCACCCACTTTGTGGGCAGCCATGACATACTGCCCTTCTTTTCGTGGCATGCCAACCCACTCTTGAGGGGTAACGTCATCAATTCTAGCGTAAATTAGAATAGAAAGTGACTCTTCGAAGTTGAAATTATCATTTGATTCCCACTCGATAAATCCATTTTTACTCAACTCGACACCTTTACCAAATTTCCCTTCTACCCGTTTTGTCCCACCTTCTAGTTTGCCTTCGTGGTTCTCATCCGAAGCATCTATGACCCTGTCACCTGCTGCTTCCTCAAAGAGCCACATACCAATAATATCAGCAGAAACCGAAGCATGAAATATTAACAATATTACGACGACTAACAAGAATTGGTTTTTATTTGGTGTCATTGATTTTCCCCCTTAAATAGTCCTTTGACTTTTTTTATGGATTAATAAAAGAAAAGGATCACATACTATTTACACTCTTATAGCAATCCACTACAAAATATCATCATGTATAAACATTATCAATTATACTCCCTAATTTGGTCTGTTTTGGTGCTCTTGCTACTGATGCTGATTCTGCGGAATCCAGACAGATTTTCAGATATTAGTTTGATTTTTAGAGGGAAATGGTAGTGTAAAGACCATTTGGATACTTGACTATATAAGCAATCTCCGGTGCATGGTACGTTTTTTGCTACTGGTAATATTGCAGAACTGATTTGGGGGACTACTCATGTCGTGTATAGCCGATATTCTAGTCCGCCGAGCGACTATTCAGTCAATGCTCTATCCGAGAATATCTTCAATGGTTAGTTGCCGATCTGACATCTCCTGGTTGGCAGCTTCTAGTTTTTCCCGACTTGAAACCACACAAACTGCCCCCTTCGTAAAATTGACTTCGAGCAATTCCAGCAAGGTTCTTTTTACCTCTTTAGGGGTGACGTGCCGAAGTTGAGAGTAATGCTGTTCACGAAGTTCAGGAGTTTGTCCAACTAGATGACGCTGTAAAGCTTGGCCGGTTGCAGCCTCTGGCCGAATAGGTCGCTCGAATTGTTTAGCCGTAGCTATAATTGCACGGTCGATGTCGGTCTGCGTCCATTCTACTTCACGAACGTAGTCAGCAACACCAGAAAATACGTCTAGTGTCCTACTAATGTGTGGGTCACGGTAAGAGCCGAGACTAAGGACACTACCGAGAGGACTATAATTGAACATTGCTCCGTAAGCGTTGCCCCTGAATCGAATTTCGTTCATGATATAGTCCAGGCGAACCAGATGGGCACCAACTATCAAGGAGGTCTTATCCGGATGGGAATAGTGTGGCGCAGGGATTACTTGAGCACAGTGCGCGACTTGAATTGGACCGGCTAAACCTTCAGATGGTGGATCATCATACGAGTTAAACCCAATAGGCGCATCATCAATGGATTCATTCCGCATATCAGATATCCAGTTTTTTAAGGTGTTTTGTACTGTTGTTGCTGAGCTGTTCGAGCCGGTAAAACTCGCAGTCAAGCGACCGCGAACTAGCAAAAAGTCTCGTATTGATTCGATCCGACGTATTATATCTTCACTGCAATTGTCAAAATCGTTATTAAACCCTTCAACAAGTGCCAATTGTGGTAATCCATACACCATTTCAGATAAGTATCCTTCCGGTGTTAAGCCGCGTGCGGCATGGCTCATCGCTGTCCCTGATCCGTCATAAACCATATCTGTCCGATATCCGGCCTGTGCCTGTACCAGTACATCCCGCAACCGGTTTTTTTCACTTGGATCAATCGAAAAAAGTAAATCATGCAATACTTCCAAGGCAGAAGACATCTGGTCGTCTAAAGCCTTCAAACCAAACTGGACACTCCATAAGGAGTGACTTGCATCGTCAACACAAGTGCCAAAATCAGTCCAGCAGGAAATCCCGCCAGTAGATGCCGCTGACCGCTGGGCAATCTGCTCATAGTTCATCCCCGCCGCTCCCATTTTTCGAATTGCTTCGGTGTACCGCGGCAAATAAGGCCAGAGTTCGGATGACATTCCCTTTAGGTTAAAGTTTAAAATCAGATAATTAACACCGTTGGTAAAAACGTTGTTTTGTAACAGCTTGACCCCATCAATCGCCTCTATGTCCGACTGAATGTGTGTAAGTTGATCTGGCAAATCACTCACTTTCAATTGTGGTAATGTTGCCAGCAACTCGGGAGAGTTGGGTTGGCTATTTAATCTATCAAGTTCCTCGGCATCATCCGCAATTTGTTTAACCTGATCATCCGTAAACTGAGTGCGTGTTTTTTTCATTCGTTTGGTAAAAGCCGTATCGATTCGGGACTGCATTTGGGTGTCAGGTTTCAACATGGCAGTCAGACAGTGGGAATTTGCCAGTAGCCTCGAACGTATCAACTGATTGAAAAGCTGGGGATCGGATTCATAACGACGTTTACAGTTAGACAAATGCTCATTCATACACAAGAAAATCAACGGATTCTTATCATAGATCCATGAACTGATTACCCGATCCATCATGTGTAGCGGGAACATCGATTGAATTTCAAGGTAATGGTACGCAGATTGCTGAAAAGCAGCTTCAACTCGTTCTGTTTCAATTTCACTTTCGGCGATTTGGGATAATGTCTCGGTAACTAGCTGAACAAAATCATCAATGCGGTCGGATTCACTGCCCTTAAGTCCAACGCTAAAAGTACTTTCCCTACCAATTCCACCTGTTCCTGAAGCAATAATATCTGCACCTAAGTTTGAGTTGATAATCGCTTTTTTTAAGGGAGCTGCTTCATTACCAAGTAAAATGAGGCTGAGAATGTAAAGTAAGGCGACATCCTCTGCGTCCGTGGCATCACCAATTAACCATTTGATTACTAGGTATGTCTTTTCGGTGGAGGGTTCATCCGCACCAATTGGATACGTATCTACTATAGATTTTGGTTGATCCCATCGCACTTGAGGTGTGATGCTAGCATCAACATCAAGACGATTGAAATTGTCAAGCTTATCAGACAAAAATGCCAAGTACTCCATGGTAGGTATATTACCGTACAGGAAGAAGTAGCTGTTACTTGGATGGTAATAGGTACTGTGGAACTCCTTTAGGGCTTCATAGGTCAGGTCAGGAATAGCTTCCGGGTCGCCTCCAGATTCTTTCCCATAGATTGTATCTGGAAGCAATTCGCGTGATATCGAGCGATAAAGACGGGATTCAGGATCGGAAAATGCTCCTTTCATTTCATTGTAGACAATACCTGTTATTGTCAGGTCACCTGTGGGGTTTTCTGGATCCAAGGGGGCAAAGTGGTGTCCTTCACGCCTAAATGTTTGTTCAGTTAATAATGGATGGAAAACTGCATCAAAATATACCTCTGCCAAATTGAAAAGGTCCCGTTTAACGTTGCTGGCCACTGGGTAGTAAGTGCAATCTGAACCTGTCATAGCATTGATGAATGTTGCCATACTCATTTTTATCATTTCGAAGAACGGTTCTTTTACTGGATACTTCCCGGAACCTGCCAGAACTGCATGCTCTAGGATATGGGGAATCCCAGTATCATCTGGCGGTGGTGTGGGAAAACTAACCGAAAACAGATTTTCTGCATCTTGGTTGTAAAGATGAAGCAATCGTGCTCCGCTCTGTTTATGTTCGAGCTGGTAAGCTACCGATCGCAAAGCATCAAGAGGTGTTACGTCCTTGACCTCGAAGCCATTGGAATTTTGTCCTACATACATTGTTGTTTCTGGAACAGTTGACATTCATTTTTCCTTGTACAAATAATAAATTTACTATAATAAAATCGAAATTCATATCCTGATCATCAGATTCCTGTAATCCGTGTACATTTAGCCCCAAGCTTTCTCCTATTCCTTGAAAGTTTACCAGTGGCATGTTAACCTACAAAGGCATGAAAAAAGTAATCATCTTTGCTCTGTTAGTTACTACGATATTACTCCCACCTTTACAGACACACGCGATTAGTCGGAAGACTCAAGGCAAGATTATACTTGCTTCTATTTTGACAGGGATTGCTATTCTAACCAAGTTACTGGAAGAACAAGATCGAAAAGATGCAGAAGAACTGCATAAACAACTTGGTAAGCCAGACCGCGTTATCGAGTTTCATCATGGATTCGACAAAATACGAATCGAATGCTGGAAAAACCGAAGATTCACCTTCAAAAATGGTGTTTTACAAAGGTCTTCGCACCAAGTCTATAATAGTAAGAATGGTCTTAGTAAATCTGAAACGAACATTTTTCAGCCAAAGTTTATAGGCGATTAGCAATTTGCGTTTCCTAATAAAACAGAAATGATTTTATTGGGATTAAAAGATTCACCAATATTTGCAACGGAGAGGCAGTACGTTGTGTTGAAAAAATTATATCTACTAAAAAGCAAATTTAGCCATGTGCAATCTCGTTAGATCTTCAATCAAAACCTTAGGTTTCTTTTTACTGCTTATGCTCTCCTTCTCTCTGAATGCCCAAAAAGACACTAAAGATCTTGAGACAGAAGTTGGCAGGAATCAAGCCAAAGACATTAAAGCCATTGTTGCCCATTTTGATCAACTCTATCGAGGCCAAACCAGTTATGCAAAAATGGAGATGCAAATTGCTACACCACACTGGGAGAGAACTTTGAGGTTGGAAGTATGGGCAGAAGGTATGGACAAAACGTTTATTTTGATAACCTCACCTAAAAAAGAAAAAGGGATTGCTACCTTGCGTATTAAAAATGAGATGTGGAACTATCTGCCCAAGACAAACAAGGTGATGAAAATTCCACCATCCATGATGATGGGATCTTGGATGGGGTCCGATTTCACCAATGATGATCTGGTGAAGGAATCTTCAATGATTGATGATTACGACTATCAATTCCTTTCTGCTGATGAAGCCAAGATCGAAACTGACCATGACACATTCCTGTACATTCAATTGGTACCAAAATCAGATTCACCGATTGTCTGGGGAAAGATCGTCGTAGCCGTTGGAGAGGACGATTTTATTCCTGTGTGGCAAAGATTCTATGATGAAAAAGATCGTCTGATGCGTGTCTTGAACTTCAAAGACATTAAGCAATTTGGAAATCGAAGGATACCATCGGTAATGGAAATGATTCCACAGAAAAGGGTAAAGTACAAAACAGTCGTCAGGTTCCTAAAAGCGGATTTTGATTTGCCGGTGAACAAAAAAATATTTACACTTCGCAACTTGCGCCAGAGAAGATAGAGGACATCTGGCGATGATGTTGAAGATTGCACTTCGTAATACCCTCCGGCAAAAGAGACGCACTATACTGACTTCATTGGCAATGGTTGTTGGTTTCACTCTTCTCTCATTCTCTATTGGGTTGTCTGATGGCAGCTATTCTTTCGTCATTAACATGTTCACCCGAAACCGTTTGGGACATATTCAAGTACACCGCCGCGGTTACCTTGATAAACCGTCACTTTACGCAACCATAAACAATTATCAATCTGTTGGACAGATCATACAAAATGTGAGGGAAGTTGAAGCTTGGACACCTCGAATTTACTCGGTGGGACTCGGATCGGTTGGCGAAAAGAGCACAGCTATAGAAGTCGTAGGCATCGACGCTGTTCGTGAAGTCATGGCAACTCAGTTTGACAAGAAGGTCATCTCTGGGCGAAGTCTGTCCAGTATCCCTGCCAAGGAAGCAATTCTGGGTAAGGGGCTAGCGGAAATTTTGAAAGCCAACATTGATCAAGAGATTATGATTGTCTCCCAAGGAGCAGACGGTTCGATTGCTAATGATATATATACCGTTGTGGGTCTCGTTGAAAGTGGTGATCCGCTACGCGACCGGATGGCATGCTACCTTCATATCAAAGATGCACAGGAACTATTTGTTCTTGAAGGAAGAATTCATGAGATTGTAGTCATTGTGTCTGATCTGTCTAGCGTCAGTCAAGTCACTGAGAGAATTAAAATAAAATTGAGTGATTCTTCACTAGCTATAGCTCCCTGGCAGGAGTTCGCCAAGTCATTTTACCAAGCAATGCAAGTTGACCAGCAGGGGATGTGGATAGCACTCTTCATAATCATACTGGTTGTGGCAGTAGGTGTTTTAAATGCGGTATTAATGTCAGTCTTGGAGCGTACACGAGAATATGGCATGTTAAAAGCTGTTGGTACAAAGCCACGGCAAATTTTCTGGTTGGTGCTTTATGAAGTTAATATTATTGCTTTGGCTAGTGTTGTGATCGGAACGATACTTGCCTTGGGTATTCCGTTGAGTACGTTAATTAACTATTTATTGGCTATAAACGGTATTGCCTTTCCAGAAATAAGTTATGGGGGTATGAAATTTCAAACCGCCTTATATGTGGAAATGAACGCGCGCAGTATTTATATCCCTGCTATTACCATCGTTGTGTCTGCGATGGCGGTTAGCTTGTTCCCCGCCCTAAAAGCTGCCTGCGTCACGCCAGCGAAAGCAATGAGAACGCACTAGATTAGCCAGCGGTAATTAATTATTATGTGGTGGATACTTATTAAGCTTGCATGGAGAAACCTGTTCCGGAACATACGCCGTACCTTTATTGCTGGAACAGCTATCGGCATTGGTTTAGCCGCACTCATTTTTGTTGATGCACTTTGGATTGGAATGGAAGAGAATATGATTAGGATTGCTACCTCTTCTTTTCTAGGCGACGGACAAATTCACCAAGAAGACTTTCGACAGACACAAGAAGTTGAAAGAACGATCAATCAACATCGTCGGGTAATATCCAATTTGAAACAGGAAGAGATCGTGGCCCATTTTACCCCTCGGACCTTCGCCTTCGGTATGATCACCTCACCAGCCCATGTCATCGCTGCTGCCTTGGTGGGAGTTGATCCTGTTACAGAGAAATACCTATCTCATGTTGATGATATGATAACAGAAGGAGGGTATTTCGAAGGTGATAACGAGCGAAACATTGTCATTGGTAGCAAGATGGCAGAGATCCTGGAAGTCGAGGTTGGTGATCGGGTTGTTGCTACAGTCTCTGAGGCTAAAACCGGTGATCTTGCTCAGGAAATGTTCCGGGTCTCTGGGGTTTTTCATTTTCACAACCATGAAATGAATCGAGGGATGGCATTTATTCGGCTTGAAAAATCGCAGCAGATCCTTGGGCTCAAAGATGGGGTTCACCAAATTGCTATCAAGTTTACGGACGTAAAATATGGTCAAGACAAACTACTTCCATTTTGGAGTAAATATTCCGAATACGGGAATGAAGCAGTCAGTTGGACTGAGATTCTGCCAGAACTGGAAACTATATTTGAATGGACGAACATTAGTAAGGTTCTTTTGGGTTTTATCTTTTTCATTATTGTTGTGTTTGGGATTATCAACACGCTTTTTATGTCGTTGTACGAACGAATGTTTGAGTTTGGTGTGTTGCGAGCCGTTGGTACGCGTCCATCACGTATGGCGCAACTGATCCTTTTCGAAGCTGGATCCTTGGGTGTTTTGAGTATTGGAATTGGGATTATCTTGGGTGTTATCACAACCTATATCTGTTCAAAGACGGGAATAGATTACACAGGAATCGAGGTAGCTGGAGTGACCATACAGGAACTGATCTATCCAGTTATGGTTATAGATCAATTTATCTTATATCCTTTCTGGGTGCTTGTTTTTACTGTTATTACAGGTTTGTATCCCGCTTGGTATGTGGCAAGAATGTCTCCTTCGGAGGCCATGCGACGGGGGGGGTAGATGATGGAAGGAATGAAGGATGTGATCAGTCGTCAAGTGATTGTTACAGAGGATCTTACCAAAACCTATTCGGCAAATGACGTACCGGTTTATGCGCTTCGAGGAATCAATCTAACAATTACGGCTGGTGAGTTCACAGCTATCGTTGGTCCATCAGGATCAGGAAAAACGACTTTTCTCAACATAATTTCCGGATTAGATCAACCTACGGAGGGAAAAGTATGGTTGAGCGAAGAGTTGCTGTCTAACATGAATGGTCGTCAACTTTCAGATTTTCGCCGTGATAATATTGGATTTATCTTTCAAGCATACAACCTGATTCCTGTGTTGACAGTAGGAGAAAATATTGAATATATTATGCTTCTGCAGGGTATTCCCAAGATAGAACGCCATCAACGGGTAGTTGATATCCTCGAGGTGGTTGGACTGACCGGATATATAGATCGTAAACCTCCACAATTATCGGGAGGGCAACAACAACGTGTTGCTATCGCTCGTGCCATGGTTTCACAACCGAAAATCATACTGGCAGATGAACCGACAGCCAATCTGGACTCAAAAACCGGATCCGAACTTCTGGACATGATGTATCAACTCAATAAACGCACTGGTATGACCTTTGTATTTTCTACACATGATCAGATGGTTATGGACAGAGCTCAACGCCTGATTACCCTTAAAGACGGCCTGATTGATAGTGACGATGTTCGAGGGTAGCCCTGAAATCCATGCAGAGAATCTTCGCTTATGTTTTAGCTTTAATTGTATCGTTGCCCCCCAATCTTTTTGCCGAATCCCTTCAAGTCAGCGGTTACTACAAAAGTTTCTTCACCATTTTAAATTCAACATCGTTGAGTGAATCTGTCACCCAAAAAAAATCCTTTATGGCTAGCAATCAAGTTCGACTCAACGTCTTTTATAGATCAACTGATCTGCTATCGTTTAGCACATCCTACAATTTGTCTCCGCGCTGGCAGGACGGAGCTTTCTTTGAGGAAGATCGTTTGTATACTGGTGTTGATCCTACTTCCTATCGACTGGTTGATTTGAACTCGCAAATATATCCCCATGAGGACGATTCGATCGGGAATTTCGGAACCTTTCAAAACCTAGATCGTGCCTTTGCCACCATCAGCACGGAAATCATGGATGTTTATATTGGTCGGCAGGCGGTAGCTTGGGGAAGTGGACGTGTTCTAAATCCAACCGATATCTTGGCTCCCTTTACTTTCAGCGCATTGGATACTGAAGATCGTTTTGGTATAGATGCCCTACGGATACGGATCCCGGTAGGCACAATGGGTGAATTTGATACTGGTTATGTGCTGGGAAAGCATCTGGATTTCAACAAGAGTGCGTTTTTCTGCCGAAGCCAATCCAATTTTATGGAAACGGACGCATCGGCTTTGGTGATGGTTTTTCGAAACAACCTTCTGATCGGTTTTGATTTCGTTCGTGCTATCGGCGGTGCCGGATTTTGGCTGGAAAGTGCTTATGTGTTTCCCAATACATTGGCAGATGAGAATCAGCTGTCAGACAAATATCTTCGGGCGTCTGTCGGTCTGGATTACAGCTTTAGCGGTACAACTTATGGATTCGTAGAATATCATTTCAGTCAAGCTGGCACGGAAAATCCGGAAGACTATTTTGCCAACCTGATCCAACCGGCATATACTGATGGAGCAGTTTATCTGATGGGTAGACATTACCTAGCTCCTGGTATGATGTATCAGGTCATATCTTTGATTAATCTAAGTGTTCAGCCGCTGCTCAACTTGGTTGACAGATCCATCTTCTTCTCCGCTCAAATCGAGTATAATATGGCACAGGATATCTATTTGTCTCTGGGCTCTTTGATAGGAATCGGCCAACGTCCTGACACTATGAGTCACAATTCTACAGCTCAAAAATTTGATTCCGAGTTTGGCGGATATCCAGACATCTATTTTTCTTCCTTACGGATTTATTTCTGATTCTGTAACTACCCAGAATTATTTGCGCGTGCCAGACGCTCCTCCGCCACATCCAGATGAAAACAGACTGATTCAATCGCTTCTGTCTCTGGACTCATGGTAGCATTTGATTCGCGATTCTGATTGGTCGACGCGATGGCGTAACCATTCTGCCAAAAACAGTCAAGAATATACCATGAAATTTGGCAGGCAACGTTGAAACCGAGTTCATCTTCCTCCGAACCGGCCGCATATGATTCGATCGTATTAAAAATCGACAATATAGCTTCTAATTGGTTGTCGTTTAAAGAAGCCAACCAATTTTTGTGACTCCCTCGAAAACCGGGTAGCTGACTAAGCTGTGGTTGAATATCACCTGCCAGATGCTTAAATACCTTGAATTCAAGCTCAAGTTTACTGGTTCCGGATAAAGAGAACTCATGTTCAGCTACGGTTTCATTGTCCGATTGTCCGTTGAGCATCTGCAAAAATTTCTCAACACTCATATATGGTTATCTGTTTATTTATTGGTTTTAACTGTTTTTCTGTTTGGCTAATTGCCGGGCAACGCGATATCCTTCTAAGTTCGGGTCTGTATCTAGCAGTTGCTGTACCTTTTCTGTGCCTCGGCGTTGGGGGCAAAAGCTGGGATCATTCGCCATCCTCAAAGCCAGTCGGGCGGCCACAGAACTACCTGCTCTCAGGTTTACCAAATCAACTTTATCCAATGTGTCATACATTGTATGACCGAATCCGCGACCTGCCGGCGCAGCTTCAGCATCTCCCATATGTCCAGTCGGGATACCCTGAATTAAAAAGGGAAAATGATCGGAATACGGATGTGCTTTTTGACCAATCGGCATTTCTATGGCCATCTCCTTTTCCGCCTGCTGAAAGAAAGGTTCCAATTCGCACCATTGATGCAAAACTATACCCTTCCGGCTTTTCCCGCCAGCAGCATCCAGATTGAACATGAACCGGATATTATCAAGTTGATCCGCATGTTCGTCAACATATCGATACGCCCCTATTAAACCAATTTCTTCCGTACCGAAGGCAATAAAACGCACAGTCCGTTTTATTGCCTTCCCAGCGTATTGGGATAGAACCCTTGCTGTTTCCATGACGATCGCCATGCCGGAAGCTGGATCTGTGGCGCCTTGAGAAATATCATGACCATCATAATGGCAGCCGAGAATAATCTGTTCATTTGGTTTTTCCATGCCAATAAGATCTCCCACGACGTTCCATGAGGTGCGTGGTAGGTTGGTGTCAGTGGTGTGAAGCCGTAACTTTACCAACTCTTTTCGTTCGATGAGTCGTGTTAAGAAAGCGCCATCCTCCTTGGAAACTGATATACCTGGAATTGGTGCGGCTTTATCATCTTGCAGACTTCCTGTCTCCGGCCCAGTTCCTGGATGTTCACTGACAAAAATGAAGGCTTTTGCCCCAGCTAAAACTGTGCGTTCATATTTCTCTTTACGATGAACCCATCTTCCCAAATTTGGAGATGAGGCACTACTGACCAAAACGATCTGCTCTTTGATGTCTGATGCCAGACGTTGGTAATCTTCAGGTGCACCATAACCCACCGATACCAATTCGCTCTCGATCTCTGATGCTGGACAGTAAGGTAAGGATATGCACTTAATCGATTTGTGGATTGGCTTAATGATCTCAAGTGTGGCTTCACCACGCGACCAGCCTGCATAAGAATAAGTTTCAAGCCCTACGTTCTGCAAGCCGTATCTCTCAAAAGTATCTACGATAAACTTAGCCGCCTGTTGTTCTTCAGGCGTACCGGCAAAACGGGCGCTAAAGTCATCACAGAGTACCGTCAGATTATCCATTACCTCAGATGAGGTATAGATATCACCAGCCATTTGCTGATCAATGTCTAAATAAGGATTATTATTGTTCATGTGAGTTGATTTTTCTATTACCCTTCATTCTTGTATAAAGATATTTTTACCAATCTGGTTTCCCAACGTAAAGGGACCGATTTTCCATTGGTAGCTGTATACGCAGTCCTCCTAAACGGTGAGACTCAATTATGCCTATCAGCATCTCCATGCCGCGACGGGCAAGCTGAATCGATCCCTGTGTTTCATGACCTGTATCTAGTGCATCAGCAATATTCTTAATGCCCATGATGGTTCCGGTTTGGCGTGAGACATCGGGAAATGGATACTCCTCTAATATACTTGGGTGTTCGCCTTGTTTTCGAAACTGGCAGGCCATACCATTGTTGAGCGTTCGTAACTTCCCTTTGGTTCCGCATACTTCAAACTCGGGTCCGGTTCCTGCCGTATTGTAACCGTGGATACCGTTAGTAAAATGAGCATAGCCGCTGGTTATAGCTGGATCTATGTTTAATCGATTATTGTCCCAATCCTCGTCCTTACATATGATTGATCCTTGGACGAAGTCAATCTCTGGATCTCCAGCCAAGTACAGTAGCATATCTGCCGCGTGAGTTAACCCCCACAAGGCGGAAGTAGCTCCATATTGGGCAATAACGCACCGAACGTCACCAATCTCACCGGCCTCAATCAGTTCCCGCATCTGCCGGTAAAATGGCATGTATCGCCGTTGGGTACCATAATTGAATTTGACATTGTTCGCTTCAATAGCTTCCACCATGGCATCAGCCTCTTCCACCGAGCAACAGAGAGGTTTTTCACAGTAAATGCCCTTGACACCATATTGGGCGGCGAAGACGGTAATTTCGGCACGCGAAGCTGGACGAGTGGCCACACATACAATATCAGGTTCTTCAGCTTCGATCATTTCACGATAATCAGTATAGCAACGTGATGCTTCATAGCGTTGGCGGATTGCTTCCGCTTTCTCTGGTAGCACATCAGATACAGCGACCAATTCTGTTTGGTCACAGGCAACACAAGCAGCTGCATGGGAAAAAGGAAGCCAAAGAGAGCTATCAGGACGGTCGCGGACTTCGTCATCGATTGTGGCTCCCATTCTTCCACATCCAACTAGGCAGGCTTTATATTGGGTTGACATGGTTTCCTCCGTGATTTGATTATCTTTTTCTTTATCATATTCTTGTGGTAGATGTAGATAAAAAATCCATAAAAAGGGGGTTAGGAGAAACTTTGGTCGAATTAGCCGAGATTTCTTTTAACCGTCGCCGCAAAACCCAAGCATATCACAGTCAAACTTCCACAATTTCCAAGGTTTCTGCATCAACTCCGTATGGGGCTTGGGCAATGACCTGTGCTCCGGGGCCAACTGTAAGCGAGCATCCAATACACTTCCGACCTTGCCAAACGCCACTGGTGATGTTACCCACGTTACTTACACCTATAACGGTGATATCATACTCGGTGGAGATAGTACTGTACGATTCCAGCCACAGACTGCCGTAGGGATCCTTAACGTTGTCATGATCCGCATCAACCGCCCATGCACAAGGAGAAAGCAGTAAATCCGCCCCCATACTGGCAAGCGATCTGGCAAAGTGAAGAGAGGAAGGGAAGTTGTCAGCACATATGTTAAGGCCAATTGTTCCAAGTTCTGTTTCCGCAACGGATAGTGTATCACCAATTGAGTAGATATCCCGAGCGATGTCGAGAACATTGATCTTCCTGTGTTTCAGCAGGATTTCCCCACTTGGAGAAACTAGAATAGCAGCATTGTAGATGTGTTGGTCCGTGCGTTCGGTAAGTCCGGCAACAACGTAGATATGATGATCTGTTGCCGCCTGAGATATCACCTGGCTAGTTGGACCAGGGATGGGTTGAGCCTCTGTTCTGGCACTTGGGTGTGTCCAACCGACATCCAGACATTCCGGCAGAACCACAATATCACAATTATTGGTTGCCGCAGCTTCAATTGTGTTCACCGCTTGGCGGAGATTGTTATCAATTAATCCACCCTCAACCAGCATCTGTGCCATTGCAATTCTACGCATGCTTAAGACCTTTCCTTGATGTGTGCCATTTACCAGATTACCCGCGGTCTCAAAAACAGTAAACTAACCGATGACGGTACCTCCATCGACAATAATATTTTGTCCGGTAACAAAACCGGCGTTTGCAATTAGTGAATAGGCGACTTCAGCTACATCTTCGGCAGTAGCAACGCGGCCTAACGGCGTTTCACCAGCTAGGCGTTCAACAAAATCTTCGTGGCCATCCACCCATCTCGTTTTCACAACACCTGGAGCAATACCATTAACCCTAACTTCCGGAGCCATTACCCTTGCTAACGACTTCGTCACACTGATGGCCGCGGCCTTTGAAGCAGCATAGGCAATTGAGCTTCCCTGACCAGTAATTCCACCAATAGATGTAATATTAACAATACAGCCCTTTTGCTTTTTCAACTCGCTGGCAACAGCACGGCAACAATTAAATACACCCTTCACATTCACACCCATGATGCTATCCCAGTGTTCATCCTTTAAATCATCTAGGTTGGGTTGGGGAATAAAATGCGTGATGCCGGCACTATTGACTAAAATATCCAGTCTCTTGAACTCCTTGATAGCGGCATCTGCCATTTCCCGTACTTGAACATCAACGGAAACGTCTGCTTGGTAAATCATGCATCCTCTACCTAGAGCCTCAATATCTTTTTGGGTTTGGATGGCTTCATCAGCGGAACGTGAATAGTTAACGACAATATTTGCCCCTTCAGCTGCTAACCGTAATCCTGTCGCGCGACCAATTCCTGTCCCACCACCTGAAATTAATGCCGTTTTTCCTTCAAGCATGCATTCTTCTCCTTATGATTTTTTGGTGATTATGCAACTGTGCTAAGATAACACACTTTTCTCTTTTTGATCAATAAGTCTATTCCAAGTCTACAGTGTTGTTCTTGCCAATTGGGCCTGGTTAATCCTTAGGTCAAACCCCATTGGTGGCGAAGTTCACCCATGGGTTTGTAAGTGACACCTTTATTGTAGAAGTTACCCAGCCATTTCCCGTCTTCTCGAAAAAAGAATCGATCATCCTTTTCCTCGTTGGCTGGTTGATATCGCGTATCGATGCTGATTCGATATCGATCGGACAGGTTGGGCGCGGTACTGTGCATCGTAAACATGCCGAAGATAACTACGTCACCTGGATGAAAGTGAGCCGTTGCCAGTTTAAAACCGAATTTGTGTACCAATTCAACTGGATCCGATGTAAAGACGGCATCGATGAGATCCCGATCCATGTCCATTTTGCCATATGTTTCCCGCAATTTCTTATGTCGGTGGGAACCAAGGCAAATAACAAGCGAACCATCTTCTAGGCTAATATCTGTTAGAGCACTCCACATCGTACACCGGTTAGGCGTACCTCGTCCGACATACACTTGGTCGTAGTGGAAATGGTTAGAACCACCATTAGCCATACATCGTAGCCACCGTTTATCGAAAGTTATGATCTTCTTGGTGCGGAAAAATTTTTCGAAGAAGCAGAATGTATCATCACTATCAACCAGATCCAGAATTTCTTTAGCATGGGCAACCTCTGTTTGGCGAAAGAAACTGAAAGATTGGTTTTTTCTGCCGACAATCCCAGACTTGATTGGTATTCCTTCTTTTATTCCTCCTCTGTCAGCTATGGCATTAAGCGTGAAGAGAGCGGCAATCTGTGATTTTTGGGGATTATGGAATCCGCGGATAAACAAATATCCATCTTCTTGGAAACGAGATCTTAGCGCTTCGGGATTATCCTTGATCGTAGCTGAATCCATTAGCTCAACTACTTCCTGACCGAAATGAAATGTGTGTTGACCGAAATGAAATTTTGTGCCATCGGGAATTTTTGTCTTCATGTCTCTCTGAATTTTTACTGAGCGAATTGATTCGGTCTTTGATTGAACTGTTTTAAGGCATAGTTGCTATAGTAACTGACCCGTTCATGTTGGTGATTTAACATATCGTGCAGAGCTAGTTCAACATCTGTAAAAAGTGAATCATGGTGTGGATGGGACTTCCTGATCTTGGTGAGTGCAAAGATAGCATTGATGGGAACGAATGGTTGAGCATCTGCCATAGCATGTATCAAGGCAGGGATTGTGTCTTCAAGTGACTCGTTGATTATACCCAATGAATTGGTCGCGTTACGTCGAACCCAATCTGATTCATCGTCTAAAGCTTCAATTAAAGACTGTACACTGCCTTTGGCGTCTTTCCCAATATCGCCGAGTGTATCTGCAGCGCAGGCACGTTTCCACCAATCAGAATTGTGGCGTAGCATATCGCTCAGTACTGGGACAGCTGATCCTCCAATAGCACTCAGTGCTGCTGACAGGTTGAGGCTGTTCTGTTCAGGGATACCATTACTTAATTGCTCCATAATCGGAGTAATTGCTGCTTCACCTATTGTTCCTAACTTGTATGTTGCTTCCATTCTTTCGGCGACTTCCGTCTTTTGATCTAATTCCTGAACTAGTCGGTGTGTGTCCAAAGTATCTGGTTGTAATACGGACGAATTATTGTTCTGATTACAGTACCAGTTCCAGATAGACTTCCATAATATTGGATGTCGAGTGATATCGATGTCGCTAGTTGAGCCAATCTGGTTCCAAAGATCTGTGGACTCAACATCTAGGTTCCAACTTGGTTCCCTCGGTTCTTCCGTGCGGTGAAACAGAAACTTCATCATGTATCGCTTATCAGGACTGAGGTTGGCTGATGCACGATGCCAAATTTCATAGTGAACAATGGCAATTGTTCCGGCTTTTCCACAGATAGGTAAACCTGGCATGGACTCGGTATTATTCAGTGCGTCATAGTATTGGGTACCCGGTAATATCGATGTCGGCCCCATCTCCGTTGAGACATCTTGTGGGTAATAAAATGCCATCGCCATTCGAGAACGGTGGTGACGTCTCCAGGGGTGATTCCATCCTTGGAATTTTCGCGGTGTGCCATCTTGATGCCAGCCTTGTCCTTTGCTGTCAGGTATATTTAGATGGCAATGCCGATGAGGCCGCATGATGTAATTGGGTCCAATGATACTTTGCAAGGTTCCCTTTACAACAGGATGATCAAAGATTTCATATAATTCTGGCACCTGTTCCCAAATGTGGTTTCCAGGATCACCGCTTTCAAAGATATGTTCGGTTCTTTTGTGAATGGTTTGATGCAATTCTGCTGGATAGTCTGGCTTTAGTACAAGGTACCCGTTAACTATGAACTGACTCATTTCCTGATTATTCAGAAGATATTTTTTGTTTATCATGTTTTCCTTAAAAGAATTTAAGTATGCATTTCAATTTCCGGATGTCTAACTTCATACAACCAACGGGTACGACATGGCGAGAAGTGCTTGATGAAAAAGGTATCCCTAAGACCGAAATAATTCTATAAGACCAGATCGATATAGTAGCACATGTCTGGTCTGAATATCGATGCAGAAAATCGATCAACTGTATTCAAGTCAACGTTACTAGGAAGGCAAAACTCGGTTTATCTGGTAAAACTGCTTGCGCTACCCGCATTAT
>DTUY01000312.1 GCA_012963885.1 Candidatus Poribacteria bacterium
AATGAATGTTAACAGGTCCTAGTTGTGGTCGTTTACTACTCCAGAATTGGATGTATTACCCTGCGCGTGGATATTAGCAAGTGTTTAATTACCTAGTTAGCATTAGGCGGTACCCGCCTAATGCTAACTAGGGGGAACAATCCGAAGTCTCTTATCTGGATCTTGGATTTATGGGGATTGGCTTCGTCTTTACCATGAGTTTACTGGTCATTCGCTCGCAGTTCCTTTGGTGGCCGTTTCATCTGGTTAAATACGCTGTCAGCGGGTGGTGGATCATAGGTCGATTATGGTTTCCTCTCTTTCATTAGCACGATTCTCAAATGGTCGATTCTGGGATTCGGTGGTGTTGGTGCCATCGGAAAAACATTCCCTTTTTCCAGGGGTTGATTTTGGGCAACTTCGTCCTCGGCAGTTTTTGGAGCACCCTCGGCATTATTCTGGAGACACCAACTTACGTCTTTTGGGGAGGGTAGCCTAAGAGTGGCTCAGCAGCCGACGTCGTATTTGGTTGTGGAATCGTAATCGTGACCGGCGTAGGTTGTTATCATTCCGAAATAGTGGTAGGCTGAATGTTGACGGAGCGGTGGCGACCTAATCTCATCTCTAAACTCGGTCAGCAGTTGTGGCTATTTCAACATCGCTGCAAACCCCACCGACTACCCAAGCGAGTAGTGAACACCCAACGCCAAAGTGCCTGAACCGGACTGACAGGAGTCTGACATGAAATCTGACAACATAAAGTACCCGCCTATAATTCAACCGACTGTCTATGCTACCACGCTGGAAGAACAACGAGAACAATTGAAAACCAATGGCCTGATGCGGCAGTTTGCCGATTCACGGCAGCAGCTTTCAGCCGACCGATATCGGCCCATTTACCATTTTGTCAACCCGGAAGGCAACTTGAACGACCCCAACGGACTCTGTTATTGGCAAGGCCATTATCATCTGTTTTATCAAGCCTATCCACCTGTTGATCCTCGCCAACACTGGGGACACGCTATTAGTACCGACCTGGTCAGGTGGAGAGACCTACCACTGGCCATTTATCCCGGCATCGAAGACAAATGTTTCAGCGGCAGTACACTGGTGGAAGAAGATCGTGTGATTGTTTTCTATCATGGGACAAGCGCCGGAAACATGGTTGCCATTTCTGAGGACCCATTGCTTCTCAACTGGGAGAAAATTCCTGGTAATCCGGTCATTCCCATGATGACGGCTGATAAAAAGGGATACCCCTACCGCGTATACGATCCCTGTATCTGGAAAGAAAAAGACGGTTACTACGCTCTGTCCGGTAGTTACTGGCAGGGGCCTATTTTCGACAACTGCCGCATGGTACAACATCTGTTTTTCTCTCAAGATTTGACTCGCTGGATCTATTTGGGGCCGTTTATAGAAAACGATGTCTTTACCTTGCCGGGTGAAGATGGCGCAGTGCCTTATTTTTGGCCCATTGGTAACAAACATATTCTGATATTTGCTAGTCACCAGCGAGGGGCACAGTATTTAATCGGTGACTACGATCAGATCCATCATCGGTTTAAGCCTTTTGAACACGGGCGATTCAACTTTGGGGCCATCAATCCCGGCGGTGTCCATGCCCCGTCTGCCACACCAGATGGACAAGGTGGAGTTTATGTCATTTACAACATCAACCAAGGCAGGCCGACCGGGGGTTGGAACCATATCATGTCGCTGGTACGCCGGTTGACGTTGGGAAAAGATGATCAATTGAACATCGAACCTGTTCGTGCCGTTGAATCTCTCCGCACCCAGCATATCAGCATCGGTACAACCCACATACCCGCTAATCAAGAGATCACTCTGGAGGGTATCAATGGAAATGCCATGGAACTCGACATCGAAATTGACCCTCGTTCGGCACGAGAGATCTGTCTACATGTTCTCCGTTCCCCCAACAGCGAAGAGTATACCGCTATCAAGTTCTATCGAGGTGGGTTGATGCAGAGGAATCGAAAGGGCCAGCAGTATACGGAAGACTCATTGGTTCTAGATACGTCCCGATCCTCCTTGCTAACAGATGTGGCCGCTCGTCCACCGGAGATTGCCCCACTGCATCTGCCAGAGAGCGAAGCGCTGAAACTGCGTGTGTTTATCGACCGGAGCGTGGTCGAAGTTTTTGCCAATGACAGGCTGTGCGTGGCCTTACGGGTCTATCCTTCCCTAGAAGAGAGTCTAGGCGTTTCCATCCGCGCGCAAGGAGCGGATGCTACCTTGCGATCTTTGGACGCCTGGCAAATGGCAGCTATCTGATAGGTGACTACAGGTATGTCCCACGGTCTATGGAAACGATAGACCTGTTGCACACACGTAGATTGTGTTACAATCCTGCCCCAAGGTAGGAATAGGTCCAGTAGAGCGGGGGCTACCTATTTCAAACGGGTATCTCACATTGAATGGAGTAAAGGAACTATCTTGAAGTTAGTAGATAGATTCTTAGCTTACGCTCAGAATGACAGTCGAAATGGATCAGGCGAACAGCTATATTCTGTCATATTGAGCGGAGTGAAGGATCTCTAGGGATATCGCAGGAGGGTGTATGAGTTATACCGTGTTAGGTGATGAACAAGTCGAACAATTTTTGGACCAGGGCTATGTGAAAATCGACAGCTGCTTTGAAAAAGTCGACATTCAAGACTGGATTGATCTGGCCTTCAGAAGACTGGGATATCAGCCAGATGACGCCACAACCTGGACCGAAACCAAGGTTCACCTCCCTTCCACCAACCACATAGACGTTGTTGATTTTGCCCCCAAAGCCTGGGGGGCGATTTGTGACCTGATGGGCGGAGTGGACCGCATCAAAACCCCGGTCCAGTGGCGTGATGGCTTTATCATGAACTTCAACTTAGGTGCCGATCAACCATGGCAGCCCCCTTCACCGAAAGTCGGTGGGTGGCACAAGGACGGAGACTGGTTTCGGCACTATCTGGATAGCCCGGAGCAGGGATTACTGACTGTCGTTCTTTGGGATGATATCCGACCTCGCAGCGGAGGGACATTTCTGGCTACCGACTCAATTGCTCCCATTGCGTGGTACCTGGCTGAGCATCCACAGGGACTAGCGCCGACAGAGGCGCAATTCGGCAAATTGATCGATCAATGTCAGAATTTTTTGGAAGTGACAGGAGAGGCCGGCGACGTCTTTCTGCTGCACCCCTATATGCTACACGCCGCTTCCCAAAATCCGTCCGGGCTCGTGCGTATTATTACCAATCCGGCGGTCTCTTTCAAGGAACCAATGAACTTCAATCGCCCCAACCCAGACGATTACTGCCTGGTGGAGCGCGCCGTTCTGCGGGCACTATCGGTCGATCGACTGGATTTTAAGATCACACAGGAACGGGAATTGATCACTCCTGAGCGGGTTCATCGTCAGCGCAAAATGATGGAAGAACAGATGACCCGGCTGAAAAGTGCCTAGTCGAATCACCATTCGAACCAAGAATTTGTGGAGATGGGAGAAAAACATTGATTTTCAACGGACTTAGTTTGGGGTTGGGTAACCTACCCCGCTTATCATGAGCGACGACCCATTCGATCTCGACCGAAAACCCGACCGGAGAAAAAGGCAAACGGTCAAATCAAGGTTGTAGAAATGACGCTAAAGGCTGAAGCAATCCTTTTGAGGTGGTTCACATAACCCTAGGTGTGAAAACACACGCTTAAACACTACTATAAGAAATGGCGGTTTAATAGGAGGAGACCCATGTCCAATCCATATTCACTGAAAGGAAAGAAGGCCTTCGTTACGGGCGGTAAGCGCCGGATCGGACGCGGCATTGCACTTGCGCTGGCTGAGGCAGGCTGCGACGTTGGAATTAATGACCTGACACTTGATCAGGACGGCGAAGAGACCCTGCGTCTGATTCGTGCGTGTGGCAGGGAAGCCGAATTTTTCGAGGGAGATATCTCGGATGCGTCGCAAGTGGAGCGGATGTTCGCGCTGTATCTGCAAAGGTTTGGTCGCATCGATATTCTCACCAACAATCCCTATGGAGGTATAGGTCAAGGGTTTCTTGATCTGACCGAGGAAAACTGGGACTTGAACCTCGACGTGGGACTCAAGGGGTTCTTCCTCTGTAGCCAGCAGGCGGCGCTGGCGATGGTCGCACAAGGCAGCGGTGGGTGTATCGTGAGTACATCATCCGTCCACGGTCGACGCGCATGGAAAGGTGATACCGCCTATGGCGCAGCCAAAGCGGGTGTTATTCGTTTGACGGAGAGCATGGCTATCGACCTTGGCGAGCACGGTATTCGCTGCAATGCGATCCTGCCAGGGCACATGGACACCATCCACGTTCTGGGGACAACCGCTCCCGACGTGGGCAGCATCGATGAGGAACTCTACAACTCCGTCCCCTTGCGTAGGCCGGGTACGCCAGAAGACATAGGTCGTGCGGTTGCCTTCTTGTGCTCGCCCGCAGCGGGATGCATCACCGGCGTTGCACTGGCTGTAGACGGAGGGCTGCTGGCCGTGGCCTGAGGAGGGTTGGGTCAAAGATCTTCTTAGATGCAGATTGATATGATTCAGACAATATGGAGTGGGATATGAAAAAGAGTCTAGTGTTCATTGTTATTGAGAGTTACAAATGACATATGTTTCAGATGTGGAAGCCACGTTTGATCTTGCCACCAGGGGTTGGTGCGGAGGTCCTCGGCACGGATGTAGATGGGTTGACGCTGCGTATTCTCAGCCACAAGGATGCCGCTGCCGTGATGGCGTTGGTTCAGGCAAGCAGGGAGCATCTCACGCCGCATGGTGATTACACGGATCTTGTTGACCGGGATCTTGCCGCACACGGAGCAGCGCTGGAACAGGCGGACGAAGAACCGTTTGGTGTCTTCCTCAAGGATGAACTCGTTGGCACCGTGTCACTCATACATTACGGCAATGGTGTCTTTGGGCTTGGATACTGGATCGGGGCTGCCTACCGGGGTCGGGGGCTCATGACAGAGGCAATCGCTGCGGTGATCCGTTTTGCCCGGGACTCGCGGAATGCGGTGGCTATCTGGGCAGGTATTAAGCCTGTGAACAGTGCAAGTTGTCATCTTGTAGACCGACTTGGATTCAGGCTTGCGAGAGAGCAGGATACGCACCTCAGTTACTGCCTTGATGTCGCAACATGGCGAGAATGAAGGATATCGAATTGACAGCTTGCAGCCGTACTCACGCAAAAAGAAAGATGGCACCTTTGTTAGTC
>DTUY01000313.1 GCA_012963885.1 Candidatus Poribacteria bacterium
AAAAGTAAAGACTCACCTTGTAAGTCAGATCCTCAAGTGTTTATCTCAAGAGCGACAGGATGTTCTGTGGCAAAGCACTGGCTTGGGCCAAGATAGGCGTATCTGAAAGGGTCAAAATTGGGCAAATTAGTCCACACTCAGAGCCAATGTTGCTATCAACGAATTGACTAAACTATGGTAAAGATTTCAGAGAGGAAAGTAAAGTTACTCCCAGGCTTTGATACTCGCCCAGTAGGAGACAAGTTTATCCGAATGATCGACAGCTTTTGGCAAACCTGCATTTTCGCCTTCACCATCTCCCATCTCAATATCATCAATATATGCCGTTAACACTTCTGGGTGGTCCCATCCAAAAAAAATCCAGCCTAGAGCTGGGTTGACACCACCTTTACCTCCTTCACCTCGGAATCCAAAGCCATTGACAACTTTTTTCCCATCAACGTAGAAGTCATAGCTTTTCTTTTTAAAATCAAAAACCAGTCGGAAATGATGCCATTGGCCTAACTTTCCCTTGAGCACTTCTGGGAAAGCCGCATTTCCTTTGTTGGCAGTGATGATGCCGCCCGCCTTAATATCAATTTTGGCTGCAGCACCCCACTTTACGGCATCCCCACCAATATAAATCATTAAAGGTCCTGGACCTTCATCTTTCCTCGCAAACAACGAAACATACTGAATGCTGGCATTGGAACCTTTGAATTTTCTCAACACCATTGTTTTTTCTGAAACTAAAACACTTTTGCCCACATCACCATGCTTGACTTTGCTCTGGATTTGGCTAGTTTTTTGGTTCATAGCAATTTCCCAGTCATCCTGGCCTACAATGTCACCATTCTTAAATTTGTTGAAATTTTCGATATACCAAGCTGCACCAAAAGCTTGGAAATTAAGAACCAAAACAGCTAAACTAATTATTAAAGTGTGCCTTCTCACTATTTCCTCCTGACTGATTTCCAACTCGATAAAAATATAACAATGATGCTAATCACTACGGCTAAAATTGTCAAGATTCACTTGAAACAATTTCTTGCGCAGTGCAGCGTCATAAAGGCCCCGAACCGGATCAACCGGAATTTATCCTTCTATCACTGGCTCAAACACAGCCCCCATAAACAGCAGTGTTTGTGTCCAATTATCCTGAATCACAAACAAAAAAGGTCTATTAACCATCAAACTGAATTTCTGCGGAATAGAGGTTACCCCTATTTCAACTGAAGTTGCGGCAGCAGCTTCAGCCCCTTCTTCGTTAACTTCAACGAAGCTCTTATGCTTTACTTCAGTAATGAACAGATTTGGAGGAACCGGACGCATCCCTCCAAAATTAGCAATATTGGGAGCAAAGGCGACCTCCATTCCAAGCACTTTCAGTACACGATTGAGACTGGCTTCATACGTGAATTTCAAACGAGGGAGAGCAACATCTCCCTCTAACTTATGTAGCTTCGATATCCAACCTTTCCAATTATCAGCGTTCAAGTTTGTCAGGAAGTCTCCTAGGAACGTATCAGAATTGGGCAGAAAAATATACATCCCAATTCGACCACTCCCATAAGGTAGATTAATCACTTGAAAGTTACTTCCACTATAGTATAGATATTTACCAGACTGATGCATCATCGGTACACGTTTCGTTCCTTCGCCTAGCAACTGAAAGTCTTTTTCTCTAGTTTTGGATTTATCAAATTCTTTGGACCACCTGCCTTTGAAGTGAATAGCGTTGATTATCAACATCACCATCTGAGGACTAATACTATCGATTATTTTGGGAATATTTTTATTGGTGTTTTGGCTTACCCAGCGGTTAATAATTCCAACTGATTGTGGCTGATCAAAGTCAAGCGCAGCGACTTTGGTCCCAAAAAAGTTTTGGTTTCGTTCTAGAAAATCAGGTTTGAATGTAACACCTTGGCGCAACCATAGTGAATTAGCAATACTAAGTTCAACCTTGGTATCTAGAACTTGCAGGCTCTTGCGTAACTTAGCGTAGGTTTGGTTAGCTTCATCTAAGCTGATCAGATCTAACTTCAAAGTATTCGCCATTGCCAGTTGGGTTTTACCTTCAGCACCGTTCAATGTCATGCTTAAAGCGAGAGATATGCTGAATGGAGAAATAAAAATGTTTTCGTTTGGCTGTTGCTGATGGATTTTGGCTAACAAGTCAAAGGCAAACTCCGTGTTAGCCAAAACAAGATCAGTTCCAGCTAAATGTTCCGCTTCCTTAATAACTTCAGTTATACCCAAAAGCTCATCGGCATTTGAACATCCGTGAAGTCCCAAAACAACCGAACATATCCACCCGATAATCACCACATGCGAAATATGTTTTTTCATCTTATTTATCTTCTAGAACCCGTTTGAAAGAGATTGACATTCATGATCCAGATTTAAGCGTTGATACCAACCCAATCAAGAAAAGGTACGCTCTATTATTCGTTGTTTTAGGTAGAACTTGAAATCTGGTTCCCTTTAAATTGACGGCTATTCCTAGCTAACATTGAAATTGATACCATAACCATCACCGCAGATCTCCCCAGTAGATGCTGTCAACCCACGACCGTTGTTACTCATCGCCGAGATTCTACATAGGGACTTTTGCATCCAATACTTCATAATTCAGGCAATGCATCATATCACGATTGCCGCATCGGGTAAAGCGGTGGGTCCACTGACATCAATTGGGTTAAACAAATCGTGTGCGCAAATAACAAGAGACAAGTTGGTTAGAGACCACCCCGTCTATCTCAGGCTATGTCCTGTTGCATGGTGGAGTGTAGTGCTACGCTACGCTGTCTTGACATCTGTTCTTTGCGTTGGAAAATTATCCGACGCTTTGTATGTACCGCCGTGGCGGCCCCAGTGCAGAGATTTGTTAGGTGACAGATTGTAATTTGAAAAAGGCTCCATTGACAGAAATATCCAACTTTGACCCAAGGAGAGACTCTAATTGTTTTATTTCAAATATTCAATGCCATTACCAGAGTGATGTTCGCTTACTGAAAGCAACAATTCACTAAATGTCCTCTTCAATATGTTCGCATTTATCGAAAGATGTTATTCCATGCCCTTGGGAATAACCTTTATTTAGTTTCCAGAAAGATTCTATTTGAGGAGTATTCAATTTAGAATTACTTACCCACACATGGTGAGAAGATGCTAGATTACACAAGTCAGTGGAATCATCGAAAATAAGATAAACATCTTGATTTTTCATAGTCGCCTAACTGTGCTATTATCGGCGGTTCCTGCAGCCTTGATTTAACCGTTTTATCCCATTGTTTTAACTTGTTTTCATCCTCTAATTGGCATTAATAACCACTTACTCTGGCGGTTAAGGTCCATTTTAGCTCCAATCGCTTTCATTAACACCCTGCATTCACCAAGTTTTGCTACATCTCTTTAACTCCAAACTCTTGCAAAACATTAATGCTATCCTGATTCTCTCCAAATCGTGCCCAACCCATGGGCGTCGAATTGTGAAGATCATCCGTCACTTGTGGGTCTGCTCCTCGCGCCAACAACAAGCGAAGGCAATTTATGGCCCTGTATTGGGCAGCCAAATGCATGGCAACTGCTCCCCCTCCATGTCCTGAACCACCGAAATCGTGTTTGAGATCTGGGTCTGCCCTGTGGTCTAACAGCCAACGGGCTGCGGAGATGCTGTCACTATAGATGGCCCACAATAAGGGGGTGCCACAGTAGGGATTGCTGTTAACATTGGCTCCAAAGTTGACTAATTGGGACATAGCTTTCACTTGGTTGTTTCTGGCCGACCATGATAGTGCCTCGTCCAACAGTTCCTAGTGTGAGTTAGTTCTCTCCCATTTGGGGAATTGGGGAATCGGACGATAAAAATCGACTTGTTCAGATGCTTGAGCTATCAGTTCTTGTTCTGAAAAGAAGGTGCCTATATTGTGTCCCAGTGCCGATGCAGTACGAAGGTTATAAGGAACAGGCGGATTGGCCAAGAATTCCGCCATTTCAGATTTGGCGTAGAATAACGCCAGAGCCAAAGGAGACCCGCCCTTGGCGCCCATCAGCTTACCATCAATCAAGGCACCTGCCTCCAATAGCATCTTGGCCAGATCAAAGTGATTTGAAATTGCAGCTACATGTAAAGGGGACCTGCCGATATGATCGGATTGCGAAGGGTCAGCCCCCGCATCAATAATAAGCCCGACAGCGGACAGTTGTTCCACGGTACCTCTTTTGGGCGGAATGGCACCGTCCTGAGTGACAATGAGGCAAGCCAAATTGAGCAGCGACCTTTCCTTTGAATCTGTTTTCTGCAAAATCTCCGGGAACACATTTAAAATCTCAGCCAAGCTTTCAAGGTCGCTTTCTTTAATCGAGGCGATCGCTCTCAGAAAGTTTTCCATATTTTCTCTTCCGCATTTGAATTAAAATAGCAGACTCATACCCACGGGTAAACTCTATCTTTAATATTCACAACACCATAACTATTCGGTTGGACGACCATCACACAGGCTTGTATTATCACAGTGGAGAAACTTCATGGATGTCAGTCAAACCCTCCTACTTTATCGACGACATTTTTTTGATACTTTATAGGATAACTTGGCAAAAAAACCTTGTCCTTCTTTCCGTTTAGGCCTTTGCAACGGGAAGTTATATATATTAAATGATACCTAGCTGGGTAAAGGTATGGCCAGTTATAAGTGGGATGGATATAGTACGAGGAATGCTAGGGAAAGGTATGAGTACAGGATTCACTTAGCTTGTGATATAGTGAAATAAGCCCTTAAGTAGAATGCTTTTCAAGGAGAGATCAGGTGCCCAAGAAACGAGGAACTCGCCCCACAGACATCAGCTTCCGATCAGTACCGTGCATCAATGTTCAGGACATTCTAACCAGTATTGCCTACTATTGCCAAAAATTAGGTTTTACTAAAGAATGGGAATATGTGGATGAAACTGGCAAGATGACTATGGCTGGATTACACCGTGACGGAATTGAAGTGTTTGTGGAAGAAAAAAATGATTCCTATGATTTTGGTATGCAGCTTTACCTTGAGTTGGATCCAACCAATATGCTGTCTGCTTTATACGAAGAGTTTCAAGCAATGGGTGCCAATATCCTTGAGCCACCCAAAATGAGGTCTTGGGGGTGGACGGTGATGCTAGTTACCGATCCCGATGGTAATATTCTGAGATTCTGCGGTGACGAAAGAGCAGATTTAAAGCCACGAAACCCTTAGTGATG
>DTUY01000314.1 GCA_012963885.1 Candidatus Poribacteria bacterium
GTGCCTCCATTTTTCTATCGACGTTCAGATGAAGAGATAGTCGAACACTACCGAATTATCGCTTCTGCTGCTGATTTGCCTCTCTTTCTCTATAATCTGCCGAGTGCTACGGGTGTGGAGATCACACTCAATTTGGCTCGTAAAATTCAGGAAAAGGTTCCTCAACTCAGGGGGTTGAAACACTCTTCATCGGCATTTAGTAATGTGCGAGCTTTTGCTAAAATGGGGCTTAACTGTTTGATTGGGAGCTGCCAATTGATGCTCCCTGCGCTAACACTTGGTGCTTCTGGTTGCGTGGATGGGCCACCCAACATGGTTCCAGAATACTTTGTTGAAATTTGGCATGCCTATCAAGCGGATGATTTAAAGCAGGCTGAATTAGCTCAGGATAAAGCCTCTGAAGTTGTCCAACAGATTTTTACCTGTGGTGGTGGGTTCCACGCCTTAGCCAAGGTTGTGCTTGGACAACGTTTGGAAATCGATTGTGGGGATCCAAGACAACCTGCTTCCCCACTGAGTTCGAGACAGAAAGATGCGGTTTCTCGCTGTCTCGAAGCGCTTTCATTAGACAATTCAGGTTCAGATTTATAAAATTCGCTTGTAAAGGAATAGGGAGTTCACTTAATATATAGAAAATTTGTTTTTAATCAAATAAACATGAAACCTTCGGAGAAAATAAAAGCGCTTACATTTGATGTTTTTGGAACGGTTAGTGATTGGAGATCAAGCATCGTTGATGAAGGGGAAGTGCTTAACCATAAGTGGCAGAAGAAGATAGATTGGGAGGCCTTTGCCTTGGCTTGGCGTGGTTTGTACGAACCATCTATGGAAATTGTGCGTCAAGGAAAACGACCATGGGTCATTCTTGATGTGCTGCATCGGGAAATCCTACTATCGCTGTTACCTAAATTTAGCCTGGATGATTTGAAAGAGTCGGAAATTGATCATCTTAACTATGTGTGGCACCGTTTAAAACCGTGGCCAGATTGTGTAGAAGGTTTGTCTTTGTTGAAAAAAATTCATCATCGCTGCTCTTTCTAATGGTAACGTTGCTTTAATCACGAATATGGCGAAAAACGCTGGATTACCATGGGATGTCATCTTAGGTGCTGAGGTAGCTCGAGCCTACAAGCCTCAACCTGAGATCTATCTAACCTCAGCACAGATGCTCGGTTTAGATCCTAGTGAATGCTTAATGGTTGCAGCACATAACCATGATCTGCAGGGTGCGAAATCTGCTGGTTTCCGAACAGCTTTTGTTGGACGACCAACAGAATACGGATTTCAATAGAATACAGATCTTGAAGCTGAGAATGGATATGATTTGGTGGTGGAGGATCTTGTTGATTTGGCGCAAAAACTGGGTTGTTAACCCACTTATACTGCTGTATCTCAACTAAAGATAGTGGTATAGCAGTGAACCATGCAAACCTCGTTGGAGTAATAGGCAGAAAGTAACGTTGGTTTTGTGTTTGTTCCCACCAAGGAATTAACTAAATTAATGAATATAAGAAGGATTGAGAAATGAGTTCTGCGATATCTATTAGTAAAGAAATAGCTCTCAGCCTGTATCGTCGAATGCAGGTGATCCGTCAAACGGAAGAACAGCTGGCTAGGTCACATCAACGTGGTTTAGTACATGGTGCCTGCCACACATATGTGGGGGAAGAGGCAATAGCTTCGGCTGTTTGTGAGCATCTACGTCCCGATGACGTTGTATTCAGTACCCATCGTGGTCATGGGCACGCTTTGGCCAAGGGGTTAGAACCTCGAGAACTAATTGCTGAACTATATGGACGTGAAGGTGGTTGTTCTATGGGACGTGGTGGTAGCATGCATATATTCAAACCGGAAATCGGTATGATGGGGACGAGTGGGATTGTTGGACCATGTATTCTTCAAGCGTGTGGTGGGGGGTACAGTTTCAAGATCAAAGGAACCGATAATGTGTCCGTAGCTTTTTTTGGCGACGGCGCAGTTAATAATGGTGCTTTTCATGAAGGATTGAACATGGCGAGTATTTGGAATTTGCCCTCGATCTTTGTATGTGAAAATAACCAATTTGCAACTGAGGTGCCTTTTGAATATGCTAGTGCTATCCCAGATGTTTGGCGACGGGCACAGAATTATGGTATTCCGGGTTTCGAGGTAGATGGAAATGATGTCTTGGAAATTTATCAGATTGCTCAAGAAGCTGTGAAGAGAGCTCGGGATGGAGAAGGCCCGACCTTGATTGAATGCAAAACCTACCGAACTCGAGCACACGCTGAAGGTATGGGAGATTTTACCTATCGAACCCGTGAAGATGTAGAAGAGTGGAAAGAAAAGTGCCCAATAAAGCGATTTCGTCAGGTTGTGACCGAGGATGATTTTGTCGTCGAGGATGAACTAAATGAAATTGATCGTGAAGTCACTGAATTGGTAACACAAGCACAAAAATGGGCGGAAGCAAGTCCATATCCAGATGGAACTACGGCCGCAACACATGTTTATTGTGAGAGACCTTCACCTCCATCAAGCCCAATACAAAACTTTGCACCTGAAGTGTCGGGTTCGGAAAGGCGTGAAATTACCTATATCGCTGCCACACTCGAAGCATTATCCGAAGAGATGGCGTGTAATGATAATATCTTTGTCATGGGTGAAGGGTCAGGGAAACGGGGGGGTAACTTCAACACAACCACCGGGCTTTTCGACATTTATGGTACGGACCGTCTGTGTGACACTCCGATTTGCGAACGTGGCTTCGTCGGTCTCGCTGGCGGTGCGGCTATGACCGGCACACGTCCGGTGATTGATTTCATGTTTGCTGATTTCATCATGGACGCCGTGGGGGAAACCATTAACCAGATAGCCAAGATGCAATATATGAGTAGTGGCCGGATCAAAATGCCGGTGCTGTTGCGCGGTTGTGTTGGTATTGGGCATTCAGCGGCTACACACCACTCCGGTAATTACTATCATATGTATGGTCATTTTCCGGGACTTCGTGTAGTTGTTCCATCTAACGCCTACGATGCTAAGGGGTTGATGAAACGGGCGTTGAACTGTGATGATCCCGTCATCTTTTTGGAACACCGAGAGCTGTTGACTACCAAAACTCATGTGCCAGCAGAAGAATATGAAATCGAGTTTGGTGTTTCCCGTATTGTACGAACAGGTAATGATGTGACCGTTGTGGCAATTGCCAAGATGGTTGATGAGACGGAAAAAGCTGCTGAAGAACTTGAGAAACAAGGGATCTCCATCGAGATAATTGACCCGCGCACAGTATCTCCGTTAGATACTGACGCCGTCGCGGAATCAGTGGCTAAAACTGGTCGATTGTTGGTCGTTGATGAGGCTTTTGACCAATATGGTTTCAGCTCGGAAATTGCCGCTCGCGTTTCAGATGTGGCATTCGATGAACTGGATGCTCCGATTAAACGTTTATGTGGTGTGTTTACGCCAACTCCATACAGCCCTACGTTGGAAGAAGCTATTATCCCAAACGTGAGTAGTATCGTAAACGCTGTATTAGAATTGACTAAAGAGTAATTGTTAAGACGGGAAAGGTTATGGCAATTGAAGTTACAGTGCCTCGTCTTGGCTGGTCCATGGACGAAGGAGTTTTTGTTGAATGGTTGAAGGATGATGGTGATCTTGTTGATTCCGGTGATATGCTGTTTATCTTGGAAGGAGAAAAAGCTGCTGAGGAAATCGAATCATTTGATTCTGGTGTTCTAAGGTTACTGCCTGATGGACCCAAACCGGGAGATGTGGTTCTTGTTGGTCAGGTGGTTGGTTTCCTGTGTGAACAGGACGAAGTCCCTCCTACATCTTGTGGTGACATGGTTGCTCCAGCTATGGCTTCAGTAGCAGATCTTGTTGCAGATCCCGCCTCGAAAATTCAAGAACCATTCCGTCAGCCGGATGTTGAAACTGTTACCCAAACCTCTACTCCGATTTCTAGTAAGAGAGAGGACAGGATTGTCGCTACACCACGTGCTCGTCGGGCAGCAGAAAAACTCGGTATTGATTTGATAGCATTAATGGGGACGGGTAAAGGTGGCCGGATTCGGGAGCAAGATGTACTGGCAGCGGAGAGTTCAGCAAGGTCAGTTATGTCAACTACCGGTGCAGGGGGAGTTACTGGCAACCTTCAGCCTCATACCACTATCCGTCAGACCATTGCTCGTCGTATGGTAGCAGGTGTTACCAATGTCGCTCCAGTGACTTTGCATGTCAAGGCTGATGCGACCAATTTGGTAGCTCTGCGAAATTTCCTGAAAGAGGACAGTGTTGACTGTCCATCTTATAATGACATGATCATCAAATTTTGTGCTGTAGCACTTCAACAACACCCAATGTTAAACGCACAGTGGAGAGATGAAGGTATCTTTATTCCTGATGTCATTAATATTTCGTTGGCTGTTGATACTGAAGTAGGATTGATGGTTCCGGTTGTTCGCGATGTGTCCAGTAAGTCTTTGGATGAAATTGTGACCAATTCTCGTCAGTTAATTGAAGCCTCGCAAAATCGGCAAATCACGGCTGGACAGATGGAGGATGGTACATTTACGGTTTCCAACCTAGGAGCCTTTGGGATTGAGTACTTTACACCGATTATCAACTTGCCGCAGTGTGCCATCCTTGGTATTGGTGCGATTCGACAAGAACCAATAATGGATGGCAGTGAGGTTGTGAACAAAGATCAGTTACCATTCAGTCTGACCTTTGATCATCGAATCGTAGATGGTGCACCAGCTGCAAAGTTTTTACAAACACTTTGTCAATTAATCGCACAGCCTCGGCAATCAATGTTGCAGAAATTATACGCTCGCGCATTAACTACATAATAAACGATGTGGTTTACAGCGTTAATCATTACCATCACTGGTCCAAAATTTTGAGGTTCTGTTCGTATAGCGGGTTAGAGGTGTTATGGTGAGTTACGTGGATGGTCGCTGTTTGTCTCCCACAATTCTACACCGACCAAACGCTGACCAAGTTGAGAGAGTCGCGCTGGTTCTAGTTGGTGATTCAGTCCGAACTCATCAGTTATCAACTCCGCAATTTCTATTGCTCCCCAAGCTTTTTTATTAGCTAATACGTGGGGTAATTTGTCCAAATCATCTTTTGTCAACAGTGGCTTAAACCGAGCATGGGGTATTTGCTTAAGTGTTTCAACGGCACGGTCAGTCAGTTGTTTTTGGTACGGCAAGTTGGCGCGATTGGCAT
>DTUY01000315.1:0-1457 GCA_012963885.1 Candidatus Poribacteria bacterium
GCCTGCTTCACAGGCTTTCACCAGTGGGAATCCATTGGGTATGTGGGTCCTGCTCCCCCACTGGACGAAAATCCTTTTCCACCAGTGTGACATCTTGTTTGAGAAGTTCTTCAACAATTGAATGGTCGTTGCCTAAAATTGCGTCCCAGAATTCAGAAGCCCTTTTATTTTTATCTGTCATATTAGGATTAGCAGTTGAAGGCATGAGTGAATTCTCTCAGTTGATTAATTATTATTTCTTAATATTCCTTAGATATCTAATGGGAGATGGTGCGCCGGATGAGACTAATATCAGATAGACCCAGTAGGCTTTTTTCTTGTCAGAAAATGCTTGCTTTTTGTGAAATTGATAGTTTCTTTTCTGTCTCAACATTTGCGCCGAGGCACGAGGTTAGGCGTCGTTTATTAGCGTCTGATTGGGTGATTCTTTCCTTCCGACGATCATCAGGTAAGCGGGTAGTTTTTCCAGATTGGCTTCCATCCAGAACTCATCCTGAATCTGCGTCCCATGTTCATCAACCTTAACTATAAAACAACCCGCATCCACCATCGCCTGAATGTGATCTGAAACGGTCCAGTGGTATTCAAACGTTGGCAGCCCCTCATCCGAAGTATATTTATAAGGACCACGATTAAAGTAGTCGTGACGGGGTTGTTCCCCGTTAGTATCCAGCCATATTCGGCGAATGGGGTGATATTCATTCACCATGAGCAGCCCACTAGCGTTCAGAATGCGAACGGCCTCAGCATAGTACTTTTGAATGTCAGAGACCCAAACGGACATATGCCCACCCGTGTAGACGAGATCGAAAGTATTGTCCTCTAAGGCAGATAAGTCTGTTACATCCGCCTGTAGGAACGACAGTTGAAGTCCGAGTGTGCAGGCTCTGTCTGCGGCGACACCAAGACGGCGTTCTGAGATGTCGACAGAGGTGATATGACCGCCGAGACCGGCTAAAGCGAAAGCAACTTCGTTGTCGCCGCTACCCAAGACGCAAACCTCTTTTGCTTCGACATCTTTGACGAAAGGCATCTCGGGTATACTCAAAACCGAAGAAGGATCTTCATGAGCTCTCATCCAAAGGCCACGCCTGTCCTCCTTTTCTTTCCACCAGTTAGTAGAAGCATTCCAAAAGGCTTGATTCGCCTCATGTGGTTTCACTCTATCTCTCCTCCAATTTGTCCACATCCACTGTATGCGAATGACATTTTTATTTAAATTCTCCTTTGTCTTTAATCTTAGCTAATTGTTTGTGGATACGATTGCAATAGTACTAAGTTCATTAACTCGCAGCTCTTTTTCAAGATTACCATCCAATGTCTGGGTGGTGTTGAAAAATGTTGGAATAACCGTAATCTTGCACTCGACTCTGTCAAAAATGATTGGTTCAAGTTTCTAAACTTGGCAAGTAAACTAATGACGGGTGAAAAGGATGAATTTCGATGTTACCCAATTT
>DTUY01000315.1:1557-3681 GCA_012963885.1 Candidatus Poribacteria bacterium
AGTGTTGGATGAGCACCATTCTCCAAATACAGATGAGCCAGTTCATATTTTCCCCATCGAACTGCCCAGCCTAGAGGTGTTGATTGTAATAAATCATCAATTACGTTTAGATCGGCCTTATATTTTAATAAGATTGTAGCAAACTCAATTCTATCAGTTTCAGTCATAATGGGTTCCTCCCAAACAACCCCACAAGCCGCCAGATGGTGGGCCAACCGGTAACCGAAGCGACCAATTATATTGGGACTGGCTCCATGCGATAGAATCATTTCAAAAATCTCGAAATAGACTTTACGGTCGAAATCCCGATATTTCCTATGAGGCCCAAGACGCCACTGCCGCAAAGGTTGCTCCAGTAGGTTAAACCATCTTTTGTCGGCATTTGCCCAATCTAGGTGTCGGAGACACATACCAACAATATTTGGATCCCCACCACAACCAGCTGCCCAAAGTAAATCTTGAGCCAAGGTTACGTCACTTTGCAAGGCCACTGCGGCAGCTGATGTTTCCCCTTCCAATCCAGCTGTGATTGGATCTAATTCTGCACCATAGCGGAAGAGAAGACCTTTCATTTCCTCATCTCTGTTATTGTAAGCGCGACTTAAGGGATTTCCGCTGGCGTAAAGACTTGCATTGGGGTCGGCATTGTGTTCCAATAAAAATTCTGCTATCTGATAGCAAGATTCTCCAGCAGCAATCCACAATGGTTGCCCCCAACTAAATGGTTTAGATTCATATTCAAGAAGTTGATGGCGATCATCTGGGTCTAACCCCAGTGAGATTAACAACTCCAGCATTGTTATATTGTCGTTTTCAACTGCAATCTGCAGAAGGCCGTCCCGTTTATCGTAACTAGACTGAAACCGCCCCGGACGGTTTGCTACAAATTGCTTTATTAAATTTTCATCGCCCAAAGCAATGGCACTTTCAACAGATACTTGACATCCAGCTTGCATCAAAATTCCTATACAAATTAAGCACCCATGGTTGATTTGTTTGTGGCGTAAGCGAGCATTGTGTACCGCACCATCGAGAGGCGATTGGCCCTCAAGAGTAAGATGGTTGATATCAGCCTCCCTATTTAAAAGTTCCTTCACCAAATGGTAATGTCCCTGACAAGCTGCCGTATAAATTACACTCCCTCCATTACGATGGCAAGCATCGATGAGTTCTGGATGGCTGTCTAGGATCTCAAGTGCTTCCAAATATAATCCTTGATTAATTGCTTCAAACAAGGCATCGTTTTCTGGTGTGATAGTAATATTCTGGCAGGCAGCCAACTGTCGTTTTTCATCTTCATCTCGGATAACCTGCACGATGTCAGATTGACCCCGGTCTTCGGCCATAGTCAAAGCACTCGTCGCACTTCGATGGGGATAGATGCCCGACGTATGGTTAGCTCCTCTTTTCATCAGAAGACGCACAGCATTTTTGTTCTGATTGATTACGGCATAATGGATAGCCTGATGTTCATTGCTTTCAGTAACATGTACATTAACTAAATTGGGTTGTCTGTCGAGGATTGACCGAATCTTTTCAATGTCATCGTTGGTTGCCGCTTGACAAAGATCCGTAACCTGAAAAGTTTCATCGATTGACATTAGAGTTCTCTGAAAATAAATAGATACTGATTATCGATAGTTCAAGATATTGTAGTTTGGCCAGCAGGAACTTTAATAATTGCAGTCCAAACAGAATTAGAAACCAAAACGGCCAGCAAAAGTAATAGAATAATTCGTTTCATCTGAATTTATCTAGATTTCAAAACAGATCATAATTTGCAGTAAATAAATATTATGTTATAAGCCCAAGTATTAACAGGAATCAATCAGGAAGAATACTATCAAATCTCAGTCATTTTGTGTAGTCAGATTTGACAGTGATTTGATACTTGAAATTACACATCAGAATTCCATTTGATTCCAAAATTCAAACAAATTATTTCCAAATTTCAATATGTTCTACTTCAGGGGCGATAAAAAAGGTTCGCTGGCGAAGTGCTGGGAAGGGCATTACGAAATGCTTTTGAGAAGAGGAGAAAAGGGAAAAGCAAAACATCGGTCGTGTCTGTGCTGGCTAAGCCAGTGCTTTATAGTTGAACATCTTGTCCTTGTTGAGATGACC
>DTUY01000315.1:3781-5117 GCA_012963885.1 Candidatus Poribacteria bacterium
AATGCCATATCAAGTCCAGCAACTTGAGCCGCAAAAGGCAACTGATATGGTCGATGTATTCATCTCCTATTCGCGCAAAGATATAGAGTTTACTCAGCGCCTGCATCATGAACTAGAAGCCAGAGACCGTGAGCCTTGGGTGGACTGACAGGGATACCCCCGATTTTTCAGCGAAGGCAACGGTTAAATCAAAGCTGCAGGAACCTCAAATTGCAGCGGGTAAAAAGGCTTATTTGTTCTTTGGAAATCGCATGAAAACAGGTCAGATTTGCTTGGGATGTAGGTATAGATTGATTCCGTCAGCCTCCTAGGGGTTTGTGGAACCGACAGTTGACGGAATGAGAGGTTATTACGGCCAAGGAGAATTAAATCATGTTTAAAGCTGTTACCACCTATGACCTTAAAGATGTGGAAGAAGTATTCAAAAAGAACCCACAATCCGTCAATGAGAAGGATGAAAATGGGCTTCCACCGTTATATATAGCTGCTATGTATGGGAACGGGGAGGCAGTTAATTTTCTACTGGGCAACGGAGCCACTCTCGACATATTTTCTTGTGCGTATTTATGCAAAAACACGGAAGGTGAAGAACTCTTAAAAAATAAACCAGCTTTGGTCCACTCAACGACAAACGATGGCCGTACTGCGTTGCACTATGCTGCTGAAAAAGGCAACTATGCTTTTGCAGAGATTCTTGTTCGATATGATGCTGATGTTAATGCAAGTGATAATGCTGGTAGAACTCCCCTAATGGAGGCTTCCCATGGTGGGCCTTGGAAAGAAGGAACTGCTGTAAGTATTATAGACCTCCTTGTTAAAAATAATGCAAGTGTTGATATTTTTACCGCATCAGCTATTGGGAATGCAAATATTATAGGCGATTTGCTTAAACAGAGCAAAGATACCATTAACGACGTGGACCAGAATGGACAGACTGCACTATACCATGCGGCACGCAACAATCACTTCAATGCTGTAAAGCTGCTCATTGAAAACGGTGCCGATGTAAATAAACCATGTACCGATGGTCAGACACCGTTATATACGGCCACGTTACATTTGTTATCTAATCAAATGGATCCGGACCTTGTAAGATATCTTATATCTAGAGGGGCACCTCATGACTTTCATACAACTGTGGCACTTGGTGATTATGATAGTGTATCTGAAAACTTGAGTCGAGATAAATCTTTGGCCAATATGCGTCTGAGAGGTTTCACACCGGCTGATTATTCGATCCACTGTTGGCATTATGATATTCTTCAACTACTTCTTGAGTCAGGAGCTGACCCAAATTCGAAGGATGACATGGGGCGTTCATTAATCAGCAAGTGCG
>DTUY01000316.1 GCA_012963885.1 Candidatus Poribacteria bacterium
TGTGGATTGGTGGATGCGAAAGCCAAGAACAGAAGGTTGAAAATCTAATCAAAAAATTAGGACATAAGAAAGTAGGTGTTCGTATTAATACAAATAGGCACACCCGAAGCACTAAAAGCAGTCAAAGAATATGACGACGATAATATTTCGACACATTTACCAATCTGGTAGTTGTGTTGAGTAAGCCTAAAAGAGTAACAGATAATACAGATAATGGTGATTACCGACGTACAAACAGTTAGTTTTAAGTATATTTCCAAGACGGTGCGGGATAGCGATGGTCACAGCCATCCCGGGCCACCACACGAAGCGACACAAACCTTTTTAAAAATTCTTACAGATGAAAGTGTCGAAGGGTATTGGCTCGGGGCCAACGCTTCGGTGATGGAGAGTACCATCAAGCTAACCATTGTGGGGCAAGACCCATTTATGCGAGAAAAAATCTGGCAGGATTTGATGGAACGACAGCGCCTAAACTTAAGTACGTTGGCCGATAAGATCTTAGCTCCAATTGACTTAGCCTTGTGGGATCTGGCAGGTCGAGCCTTGGACCAACCTGTTTATAAACTATTGGGTGGAGACCGAGAGAAAGTACCGGAAATGGTCTAGCCGCGCCCCAAGATTACGCGGTGTTCGCCGAATGGGCGATGGGCCGCGGCTATCAAGGCTTCAAATTGCATACTTGGCAACCTCCCTAAGAAGGCGCACCCAACCCCATGCGGGATATTGAGGCCTGTGCTGCCGTCAGAGGAGATACCGTTGGTCCAAACATTCCTTGTATGCTTGATCCTTAGATCGTGAAGCTGCGCTTTATTTGGCTAAGCGGTTAGGAGACCTCAACTACTACTGGATGGAAGAACCAATGGACGAACACAGCATGTCGTCCTATATTTGGCTTTGTCAGCAAACATCGCTACCCATTTGTGGCCCTGAAACTTGTGAAGGAAAAATGCATGTGAGAGCTGAATGGATTAAACACAATGCTTGTGATATTAGTTGGGCTGGGGTTGGTGACGTTGGTAGCCTAACACCACTAATGAAGACCATCCACCTTTGTGAATCATTCGGTGTGCGGTGTGAGATCCATGGTGGTGGATTTGGTAACTTGGCGGCATTATGTGCCATGCGTAATGGAGAATTCTACGAACGGGGCTTGCTTCATCCTTTCATCGACTACGAAGAGCCTGCTCCCTGGTTAAACCAACTGGCCGATCCAATGGACGATCAGGGGTTTGTTCATATCTCACAGCTACCTGGATCAGGAATGGATATCAATTGGGACTATATTGAAAAGAACAAAGTGGATTGATACTTCACGACGGAGATTTTGTTTACGATATTTCCATGTATCCCGGTTCACATTTGGAATTACTTACACTAGTTGAGCAAATTGGAATTATGGTTAAAAGTGCTTGTTCCGAAATTAGGATCATTTAACGATTATATGAATGGTGATTAAAAAAATAAAACAGTTCTTTTTCACCTTTTGGAACAAATCAAATATAAAATAGAAATATCAATAAAATACAGCTTGTATCCGTCAAAAACATGGAACCAAAAGGGCAGATTTCTGTTGAGCGTCGTAGCATCAGGGTTTTAGCATAGCGTCAGGTTTTTAAAAGATTCACGATATGGTTCAGGGTGTCTATAGAAATCGCAAAAGCTGTTATGAAGATTTAGTCATGGCAACACTCAATTATTTTGTAGGTTATATGCTGCATGGAATAATTAAACAGTGATTAAATGGATAAACAAACAAGAGGTATAATGTCATCAAAAACATATCGAGCCGCTGTGATAGGTCTGGGGATGGTTGGCATCTTCCTACAGGGTTTTCTGATGGTCCAAATACCACAAACTGGGAGAAGGCGGTGGAACAAGCCGACTATATCAGTCAGGCTGAAGCAACTATCGATTGGAAATCAGGATTTCGACATGCAGTCGAAATTGAGGGTTACCGTTTTGGGTTGAAAAACTATGACACTTCCGGCTTTCAAAAAACCTTTGCCCCGAAGTTCAGGTCACTGACAAAAACTGATTAGGACGTAGGAGGATATCATTGTGCAGGATTTTTTCGGAATCGGGGAAGTTTTCGTGAAGGTCAAGGATTTGGATCGGGCAGCTAAATTTTACCATGAACTGCTCGGTTTTGAACTAGTTCGGCGTGGCAATGAACAATTATACATCCATTTGGAGACCGGCCACTTGGTTCTCAAAAAAGCAGGCTCGCCAGGACACGCTGCAGGAGGACCGATGCATTTCGCTTTCGTCACCAAGACAGAGAGAATTGATGAGCTCGCTGAAAAATTTGTCTCATTGGATTATGTAACGCGAGGTCCTTTCAACTTTGAAGGACCACTTGGTTGTCGAGCATTCTTTGTGTTTGATCCGGATGGGAATGAGATCGAGTTCAGCGATCACTACTACCGAGAATATTTCCAAGAAAAATCTGCTAAAAGATAGGCCTCCAGGAGTCGAAAGTAAAATCAGTTCTCCAAATACAGCAAGAAGTAAGTTGGATTCAAATGAAATCTTTAATCTTTACTATTGTTTTCTGTACTCAAAAGCATATATAATTGTGCGAAACTCGAATCAGTATTATCTGAAGTAAAAAAGTATGGATTTCCGAAAGAATGAAGTTCAAAAATATTAGTATTCTTCTCCTGTTAACAATATTGACAGTTCATTTCATCTGTCCTGTATTGTGTTCAGCTTCAGTTGCAAAAAATTGTCTTGTGCCAGCGGCCAATTCACTCTGGTCTTAGCCTCAGGAACAGGACAATAGTTCAAACCGCTGTCATTCACAGCAAATACCGCAAGCGGATCAAGGGGAAAACAACACACGTTGTTGTTTAACTCAGCCAATATTCGTCAACAGTAATGAATATCGAGTTTCTACACAACTTGCCAAAGTCCACCTCTCCTTTGTCGGATCTATTCCAACACACATCCTGGTGCATTGGTCCGAGAAGTAATGCTGGTTACTTGGAAAGACCAAGATAATATTTCTGCTAGGTGAACTTCGTTATGGATACAATGTTAGCGGCAATTATCCCAACTATACCATCAATATACCCGCTCTCAGTGGTTGTATTGACTGGTGACATCTAGCTCCTCTATAAGGATCATGGTTAAAAGATCAGTTGTTATATTGATGGTGATGATGGTTATTTCAGTAGGTTTGCTGTTTGCTGAAGATACTAAAGAAGTAGTGGTTAAAAAGGCTAAAGAGTTGAAAGGTACTAAGGCGAAGAAGATTACTTGGAAGAAAGATGGTGCTAAGATGGTTCGGATTCCTGGAAATTTGGAGAAGAAAGTAATAGCGACTGCTTCTGACGAATTTGGCGATCTTGTCTCACCTGAGAAGGAAGTTGTTACTAAAATAGCAGAGTCTTTCTACATGGATGTTTACGAGGTGACGGTGGGTCAGTTTAAGAAGTTTCTAAACTCGTCAGGTTATAAACCTCTAAAATCTATCAGTTGGGACGAGGTTTATCAATACTCACCAACAGACAAACACCCGATGATCTATGTCAGTTGGCATGATGCGACTGCTTATGCTAAATGGGCTGGGAAGAGATTACCAACAGAATCAGAATGGGAATTTGCAACTAGAGGTGGATTGGTTGATAAAGAATTTCCTTGGGGTGGTGATGAGGGTCTGGCACGTGAGTATGCGAACTACGAGGGAACAGGTGGTAAGGATCAGTGGAATGATTCCACTGCACCAGTGGGCAGCTTTAAACCAAACGGTTACGGTTTGTTCGATATGGCAGGTAACGTTTCGGAATGGTGTCAGGATTGGTACAACGATGACCATTTTACGTGTGTGTTGCGTGGTGGGTCTTGGTGCAACCTTACTTATCCCCTGCGTGTTGCTTACCGCCTATGTCCCGATCCGCACCATAGGTCCTACATCATCGGATTTCGCTGTGTTGTGGCAGGATCGGGTGCCCTTGAGCCGTTCTAGCAAGAGTTCCTGCTTTGCACTGGTAGTCCCAGTGGGCCTATCCCATCGCGTTTAATCCTCTTTATTCCTAGGTTGGATTGGAAGAGGGAAGCCTTTTTAGGCTAGCCCACCACCCACACAAGCGAGGACGATAATACGGTTTTCAATCGTTGTAGAAATGTGCGCGCCCTCATTTTAGTCAAGAGTTGACGTTGCACAAGCTGTATTAAAGTTAAAATACAATCTATTATAATTCAACGGTCAATAGTAATTGAAGTTAAGTTTTGGAGGTTGACATGCTTGTCAAATGTTTTGTTGTTTTCTGTACACTCTTTTCACTGCTTGTTGCTGTGTGTGAATCCAAGTTACTAATGTTTGATGATTTTGAAGGAGGAAAACTCAATAAGGAACACTGGACACACGGAGCTCAAGCACTAAAGATTGATTGGAAAACCAAAGGGGGAAAGTTAGAAATCTTGCCGACAGGTGTCGGTTGGAGTTATTTTGGATATGGGAAAGTCGCTTTTAAAAACTTCGGTCTCCAATTTGATTTCCAAGCTTTGCAAGACAAATTTGGGAATGGCTGTTGGGTAGGACTTTTGTTCCGAGCTAGTGAGGATTTCAAATTCTACCAACTCTATGTGACACCAGCAGATGGTGTGGGGACGAAGAATTATGCCCGTTGGTATGTTCGTACCGATGAGGATAGAAACACTTGGGAAGAATTACGTGATTTACGAACCAAACTGCCTTTTCCTGTTATCTCTAAACAATGGTACACCCTGATGTTGACAGGACGAGGTTTCAAGTTTGAACTCTATCTCAAGAAGAAAGAAGATAAAATCTTCAAAAAGGTGATGGATTGGACGGACCAAAAAAGTCTTCACCTAGAGGGAACTATCGGGTTTATTTCAAATCTCGAGCGGCACTATTACATTGATAACCTGTGGCTTTTCGATTCGCCGGTTGACTTAGCGGTTGAACCAAAAGAGAAAATTACAGTATGTTGGGGTAGATTAAAACAACAATAGATGATTCAGAGGTCAGGCGGATCATCTATAAACACGGTTAAATGCCTGATATGGTCAATGAGGAATACAATGATATAGTTAAATCATTATAAAACGACATATTGTGAATGCTCAGAAAAGAGTTCATCAATACC
>DTUY01000317.1 GCA_012963885.1 Candidatus Poribacteria bacterium
GATATTCTGCACTTAAAGCATGGAATATACCGCAACCTCGCTCAGGCGGCAACCGCAACCCAAACTCGACATAGTAAATCTGAAGTTAAGTTTAATAGCACAGTTGCTGGAATAAGGAATACCGCTGGTAGCCATGAGGCAAGGGCGTGCATGACCCGTCAACTGGGTTAAGTTGTCGTTGGCAGCGTGTGGGGTCACGCGTGCGGGTTCGAGTCCCGCATATTCACTGTGCATACCCAGTAATGTAACAAGTGTACAGGGCATTGTAAATGTTACTACCGCATGCAGACTTGTTGAAATGGTGAGGTGTGGGTTAGGGGATATAATTCATATTTGTTTGTTCGTACAAGTATTTAAGTTAATAGAATCCATCTATTGGGATGGTAGGACTGATACTGATGACTCTCAATGGCCATGAAATGTACTTGGATAGATTTGAATCGCAAAATATTCTGTAGCTAACCAGCAATATGAGGCTTTTCTGAACATTTACTTCAACATTACCAAATGGGATAGGACAGGACGAAGGTCCAAACTACACTAATAGTTCAAATCTGATGAAATTGTGGTTAAATGCCCTAATCCTAACAATCGGTTGGCAGGGTGACTTTGATTTTATCAATGTTTCGGAAGGGTGCGGCGGGTTTTGGTTTGTCGGATAGCTTGCCTGGCACAATTGAACCTGGTCGTTAGGCGGCGGTGATGATTCGAATTATCGTTTTACTGTGTTGTTGTTCATGTCAATTTTTCTGCATGAAATTGTTTGGCCTTCGGCTCAGAGATGTCCTCCTTGAAATAAGATGTGCAGCACATGGAGACACGACGTGAGCGACGTTGATGAACTTATCCATCAATTGCAATCTAAAGATGCAGAAATCCGCTGTCATGCTGCATCCGCGCTAGGTTATACAGACGATAAGCGAGCCATCAAACCATTGATCAAGGTGCTTAGTGACACGGATGAGGAAGTTCGGGAAATCGCGTTTTTCGGACTAAGAAATATCGGTCAGCCAGCTGTCGAAGACCTAATACAGACATTGAAGCATCCAGATGATGTCATTCGCAAAAAGGCTTCCTGCATCTTTCAGCGAATAGGCGATAAATTAAAAAACGCGGGTGATTTGAGAGTTGTTGAACCACTAATTGAGGCATTGGAAGATCCAACAGCGCATGTTCGTTGTCGGGCAGTAAAAGCATTGGGACGACTCGGTGATGCAAGAGCAATTGGTCCTTTGATCGAAACGCTGAAGAATGACACCAACCCCGACGTGCACTCGAACACGTGCTTCGCACTTGCCAGGATGGGGCAACCTGCTGTCGATTTTCTGGTACCACTCCTCTCTGATTCCCAAGAGCATGTACGATTTCACGTGGCTCTGTCGTTAGGAAAAATCGGCCATGCGAGCAATGGCTGCGCAATCGATATTTTGACGGAGGCTCTTGAAGATTTCAGCGATTTCGATTGGTGGCGGCAACGTGCACTGTTGTCGTCATTGGCCCGAATTGGAGATGCCAGATGCGTCCAGCCATTGATACAACTGTTCAACCAGAGAGGAGAGTGGGTTCCACGAACCATTGTTTATGCGCTCGGAGCAATCCGTGATGAAAGCGCAACTCCCTTTCTAATTGATTTAGTGAAAGGTCGAAACAAGCAAATTGAAGTCGCTGCAATTTTGGCACTGGGGCAGATTGGTGGAGACAGCGCATTCAGATGGTTGGTCAAATGTCTAGAAACCAGCCATGCTGGAGTACGTATTAATGCTATTGTGGTACTTGGAAGATTCGCGACAGAAGCTGTACCGCTATTGATTGATACACTGAAAGATAGTGACCCGTGTGTGCGGAAGCAATCCGTTGAAATGTTAGGCCAAATTGGTAGTAAAATGGCCGCACAACCTCTTGTCGCCATGATGGCAGATGCTGATAAAATGGTGAGGAGGATGGTGTCTAGAGTCCTTCGACGAATCGGGGCACTCGCCTTCGAACCACTAATCGCGAGTTTGACACAAGGAGACGATCGGATTCGAGGAAAAGCCGTGACTGCTCTTGGGCGAATTGGCGAGGAGCGGGCAATCGATGCACTAATGAACGCTTTACAGGATAAATCCATCTTAGTGCGCATCAAGGCTGTTTATGCGCTAGGAAAGTTCGACGAAATGGCGGAAAATGGCGCTTGAAGATAACGCTGTATCTGTGCGCCGTGCTGCCAGAAGAATATTGACAATTCATAGGTTGGGTTCACCTGCCTCAATCACCCAAAACTGTACAGAAGAGAACAGCAATCACGACTCAGCTTCTTGAAGAGACAGTCACCTTTCGGATCCTAACCAACTGTTGCGGGTAACACGGATCTCGGCTATCTGAAGCAGCTCGTCAATATCGGTGGTGTAGATTTGGACAATAACATTTTGCCCTGATAAAGGTAGCGAAGAGCAAGTATACCACCAGCAGAGGTCAACGAAAATCAGCACCTAATGGTACTTGCTCAAACCCCACAACAGAGATAAGTGATTTTTGGGTTGAATAGCCACCCGGTTGACACTTTTGGGCATAGGCCAAAACTGAATACGACCATTACGGCTGGATGTTATCAACGTTTTCCCATTGTTGCTTAACAGACCTGTTTTAATAGGCCACTCGAAATTTTCCCAATAAACAATTTCCTGCGTCACCATGTCGTAGACTCTAATATATTGTCCCTAGCCACAAAAGCCAACTGTTGTCCATCTGGAGCAAAATCAAGGAAATCTACATCCCCGTTGTGCCTCAATCTTCCAATTTTCTGGGATGCCATCAAGTCGGATAGATCCCACAGATTAGCCACATTATCTCCACTACCAATGGCCAATATATTCCCATCTGGACTGAAGTCAACACATCGGATCCAGAGTTCTAGACCACCACCTGGATGACGGGTAAACATGGTCAATTTATCGTGTGTACGGGAATTCCAAAGGGAAGTTATATTGTACCCACCAACGGCCAACACCTCACCATCCGGGCGAAAAGCCAGAGAGTAGGCCACATGTGTCTCTAGTGGCAAATTTCCTATCTCTTTCTTCTGCTCTATATCCCTCGGACACTATCGCTACCCGAAGCTAATATCCGCCCATCGAGACTAAAGCAAACCGAGTAGATAGTCTTGGTGTGTCCTGACAGTTCCACAATTTCACCCGTTTCTAATTCCATTATATATACTTTGTGGTCACGTCCTCCTGTTGCCAGTAAGGTTCCTGTGGAGTTGAAGACAATGGATTTTAGATGTCCTTCAATTAATAAGCGTGGCTTGGTCTCAACCGAAGTTTGGCATAGGTATAGGTCACTGTGGGTAGCAACGGCCAGCAGTTTGTCATCAGCAGACCAAGCGATTTGGTTCACTTGGGCGGGCAAAAATAGAGTACGAAAAGGTGCATTTGAAATTTGCTTAGGTCGACTGGCCTAAGAAACGTTGGCTACAATACAAAGCACCATCAGCGCTACACGATACATTGTTTGTTACTCCCAAATATTGAACCTCTGCACTTTAGCTCACAAGTGATCATTTTGAATTGATGAATAGGCTGAAAGCGATAGCATCATACGAAATCCGTTAATTAACAAACAAATATAGTATCACATACGTTCTCTTTGTTTCTTGCATTCAAAATGACTCAAGACATTCCCTCGAGCTTCAAGTTGTAGAACTAGCTTCGGCATTCTATCACAATTGCAGTTTCGGGGTAAAGCGGTGGGGGTTGCCGTCAGTAATTGGAGTTGACGAATCAGGCGCATGACACCCAAAAGTGGAGGTTCAGATCCGCCTTCAGTTAATAGGTTTATAGGTTAAGGAATCACACTCTAGGTAAGGTTAAAGTGTGGTCAGTCACGGGTGGGATGGATGTAGTACGAAGTGTGCTAGGGGAGAAGGTATGAGTGCAGTATTCACTTAGCTTGTATGATATAGTGAAGTAAGATTCTCATAGTGAAAGGAATGTCATGATTCAGAGATCAGTTATCTTTTTGCTGGTGATGATGGTTGGTTTGGTTGGGTGTGGTGAAGATAACTCAGGAGATGTTGCCAAAGTTACGGGAACATTACCTGCTATTGGCAGCCAAATCGATTCGGATGGTGTCTTAGTCGCTACCTTTGTTGATAGTCTAAACATTGAAAAAGGGATTATTACTGTAACTGTACACAAGTGGGGATCTTTGGATAATGGTTCGTCTTTGCCATTAGTTGGTAATCAGGCGACGGTTAACTATTTAGGTTTAGTTTCGAGGAAGTTGCCATTTTATTATTTCTTGGAAGGGTACTGCTGGTACTGTTAATGCCAGTTTTTAGGTGAATGAAAAGAAACTTGTTGAGACTGATGTATCTGTTAAATTCACTTGGGAGAAGGACGATGCCAAGATGATAGATACCACGAGGTATTTGAAATGGGTGATGCTATGAATGAACCAGAAGAGTGGATGGAACCATCAAAGCCATTGTATACAGTAGAACTAAATGCATTTTATATGGATATAAAGGAAGTAACGGTAGGTCAGTTCAAGCAATTTGTCAATGATAGTGGGTACAGTTATAATAGATGGAATGATGTCGCCAAGTATTCACCGGGGGAGGACTCCCCCATGATTTATGTCAATTGGAATGATGCTGTTGCCTATTGTGAGTGGGTAGGTAAGCGATTACCGACAGAAGCCGAATGGGAAAAAATAGGTAGCTTTTTCCCCAACGGCTATGGTCTGTATGACATGACGGGCAATTTTTGGAATGGTGCCAAGACGTGTAAAAAAAAGACTATTATTTGGACTCGCCTAATGAAAATCCAACAGGACCCACTACAGGGGAAAGGCGAGTATTGTGGGGCAGGTCTTGGGTTAACCGACTGATGACCTTCGTGTAACCTACCGCGACCACAGTGGTCCACGTAGTAGGGGCTACGACCTCGGTTTTCGTTGTGTGTCAGGATTGTGGAGCCATAGGGTCCGCTTACTCCGTGTCCGTGCATCGCATGGTCTTTACTCCTGCCACTAGGTGGTCTAGAATGGCTATTAACGCATTGAAAGTGATTAAGTGGGTTTGGGTGCCGTATGATCAATATCAAACCTT
>DTUY01000318.1 GCA_012963885.1 Candidatus Poribacteria bacterium
AAAAAAACAATCGGCTGACATTCCTAAAGTAACTGGCTCCAAAATGTAAGAGGCGATCAGGACTATTACCATGTCAAGATCCGCCACAGAATTAATCAGGTTACAATGATGAAGAATCTCTTTCCAAAGAAGCACAGCTATTGGATACTCCTGCTTGCATGTGGATTTTTGGAGGCGTGGTCGTCTCTGGCAACGGCGCAGCTCAGCGAGGACAAGGTTAAGTTCTTTGAAACCAAGATTCGCCCCATCCTTGCGAAACATTGCTACCAGTGTCATGGGAACGACCCGGACAAGGTCGAGAAAGAACTCGTTCTAACGACAGCGCATGGTATACGCAAAGGTGGACAGTCCGGCCCCGTCATCGTTCCTGGCAAGCCAGACAAGAGTCTATTGATTCTGGCCATTCGTCATTCCAACCCGGACCTTCAAATGCCGGAAGACAAACTGCCTCGTGAAGTGATTCGTGACTTTGAGCGTTGGGTAGAACAGGATGCCTTTGATCCTCGGAACGATACGGACTATGAAACGAAGGGATTAGCTCAAGCAAATAGGGAATACGATTTCAGCCAAGGCCGCAAGCACTGGGCGTATCAGTCATTGCAAAGGCCAGAGTTGCCAGAGGTTGATGATAGCGGGTGGGTTAGGTCACCGATTGATCGTTTCATCTTGTCCAAGCTGGAAGAGCACGGTCTTAAACAGGTGGGGCCAGTGACTAAAAGCAAACTCATTCGTCGACTTACCTACAATCTGATCGGGCTACCGCCAACAGAGGAAGAAATCGATGACTTCTTAGCAGATAAGTCTCCACAAGCATATGAAAAGGTTGTCGATCGATTGCTCGACTCAGACCGCTATGGTGAGCGATGGGGTCGTCATTGGCTGGATGTTGTTCGCTACGCAGATTCAAATGGGGGTGATGACAACATCGGTTATCCCAATGCCTTCCGATACCGGGACTATGTCATCAAATCATTCAACCAAGACAAACCCTATGATCAGTTTGTGAGAGAACAAATTGCTGGCGACCTGCTACCCGATCTGACGGATGATGCTGCGAGATTTGACGCTTTAACGGGCACAGGGTTCTGGATGCTTGGCTCGAAGGTACTGGATCTTAAGGATCAGGAAGAGAAGGCCCTCAATATTATCGACGAACAGTTAGATGTGATGGGCATGGCGTTCATCGGCCAAAATATTGGCTGTGCAAGGTGTCATGACCACAAATTTGATCCTATTCCAACCACCGATTATTATGCCTTGGCCGGGATCCTGAAGAGTTCAGTCACCATGGACGAAAATGACGAACGCGGTCACTTCATGGTTCAGCGACCTCTAGCAACCCAGTCCAAATTGGAAGCGTTTGAGAAAGCTCAGAAAGTGATCACGCTTGTGGAGAACGAGTTGAGTGACATCATCGTCGATGCCAACGATCAGCTTCGCCTCCAGCGAATTAGTAGCGTGGCGCGGTATCTGCTGGCTGCAGATCAAAGAAAACGCGTTTCAGAAAATATAAGCTCGAGGCGCAAGCAAGTCGATCCCTCAGTGCTTGACCCAGACATCGTTCGACGTCTTTCCGACTGGTTGTTGCCCGACCGCGTCGAAGCGCCGATCTTCATAGTCTGGAACGTTTTTTCGGATGCATTTCATGCAAAGGATGCAGATTCGCCGGCAAAATTGAATCAGCTTTCGCAATCTCTGCACGAGCGGGCGAAGGAAGATCCAGGCAGTGTTTCTGCTTACACGCTGAGGATGCTCGAGTCAGATCCTCCGGCCTCACTAGATGAACTGGCCGCACGGTATCAGAAACTCTTCGTAACGTTGGATGAATTGCTAAAGGCGCACCTCGACTTCTATTTATTGCGTGAAGAGCTCGACACTCAACGCATCGCCCAAGAAAAGAACACTGAGATTCCAGAGAATACTAAACTAAGTGATTACCTGAAAGAACAGACAAAGCTCACCCGGCAAAGCCGAGCGATTTCCACAAAACTGGACTACATTGAGACTCGGTTAGGGGCATCGTCTGGTAGTGGTGTGCTTAAGAATCTGAAAGCGGTGAGGGATCACCTGCAGGAAGCGATTAGGGCACAACAGGATGCACAGGAAAAACTCATCGACGGAAAAGCGAGAGAATCCGTGGAACTCCGCCGGCAGGCCCACGATTTTCTTGAGCAGGCATCTCAGCGCATCCAGAAACTTCCTAAGAAACATGAAGAGCGGATACAGAATTTCGTGGACAAAGTGCGCCTTGAGGGAATCTCAAGACTGCTTCTCACTCGCGACGATAGTCCATTTATCCTCACTCAGAAGGCGGAGGAACAACGGTACAGCAAAGACACGAGATCCCGCATTGCAAAACTGCGAAAGAACATTGACAATCTTAAGGATTACGCTCCAACTCAACCTTCCTGGGCAGTAGCAATCAGGGAAGCGGAAGAGATTGTGGATCTTCCAGTTCATCTTCGCGGTAGCCATCTGACAAAAGTTGACAAGCCTACACCGCGCGGATTCCTACGGGTCATGGATCATCTTGTCAAACCGCCACGCCCTCCGGAAAATAAAAGCGGGCGATTGGAACTGGCACGTTGGCTCACCGATGCGAACCATCCACTCACTGCACGTGTCATGGTGAACCGTATTTGGCAATGGCATTTTGGTACTGGGCTCGTTGATACACCAAACAATTTCGGGACACGCGGTGGCGAACCGAGTCACCCGATTTTGCTTGATTATCTTGCAACTCGTTTTATCGAGTTGGGTTGGTCCGTGAAGACGCTGAATAGGGAAATTGTCCTCTCCAACACCTACCAGTTGAGCACGGAACACCATGCCGGTAACGCAGAGAAAGACACGGATAACAAAATGCTCTGGCGTATGAATCAGCGAAGGCTGGAAGTCGAGCCAATCCGTGACGCCTTACTAGCCCTCGGTGGGAATTTGGATTTGACAATGGGTGGCAGGGTCAACCAATACAAACCTGGGCGGGGAGACCGAGATCGTTTCGTGTTCAGCGAAGGAGCAACTTGGTTTCGCCTCAAGGATGAACTCTACATCGCGCCGCGAAGATCTGTGTACCTGCCCGTGATCCGCAATGCCTTATTTCCCATGTTTTCAGTGCTTGACTATGCGGATGCATCGGCGCCGATTGGTAATCGGTCCAGCACAGTTATAGCTACGCAGGCATTGCTAATGATGAATAGCTCTTTTGTGATAGAGCAAGCTGAAAGGTTCGCGCGGGAGTTACTGAAAGGCGATTTGAACAGCGAAGACCGTCGCATCGAAACAGCGTTCATTCGTGCCTACGGACGACCACCCACTAGGACAGAGATAGCGGATGCCAAACATTTCCTAAGAGCCATGCGACAGCAAGCTTCCTCTCAAACATCCGAAAATGACCTCGTACCAATAGACGAATTCGCCTGGTCAAAACTCACCCACGTTATGGTTTCTGCCAGCGAGTTTATTTACATCGATTAAAGCAGGAGATCTGAACTATGAGGAGACAATACCAATCAATGCCAATGACCCGCCGAGAAATGCTCAAAAACTGTGCTGCTGGTTTTGGAAACCTGGCTTTGGTTTCACTGCTCACCGAACAAGGATATACAACGGATGCAATTGGCCAGCCACTTGACCCTCGCATGCCACACTTCGCTCCCAAAGCGAAGCGGATCATCTTTCTGTTCATGTTTGGCGGTCCTTCTGCGCATGACCTATTTCTTCACAAACCCCTTCTGGAACGCGACCATGGCAAGCCGAATCCTATTCCAGAGCCACGAATTGTCTTCGCTAGAACCGGCAAATTGATGAAGAGTCCTTGGAAGGTCAAGCAGCACGGCCAATCGGGTGCGTGGATTGGGGAACTGCTGCCGGAGATAGCATCAGTCGCCGATGACCTTTGCTTTCTAAAAGGCATGCATGGTACTAACCCTGAGCATGGTGCAGCTGCTTTGATGACGCATACTGGAAGTAACCAGTTTGTGCGTCCCTGTATGGGATCGTGGATATCCTATGGATTGGGAACCGAGAACCAGAATCTTCCCTCGTTCATTACGATTTGCCCAAACATTGGGGGCGGAGCATCTCAAAACTATTCCTCGGCCTTTCTTCCCACGGCGCATCACGGCACTCCTCTTGGTACCGCCCAGATGGACAACGTCGCTGAGGCACAATTCGCGTTTCTGGATAATCCGAAGATTTCCAGATCTGTTCAGAGGCAGCAGCTCGAACTTCTTCAAAAATGGCAACGGTCCCAACTCGAGCAGGCTGGTCCTAACCAATCACTGGAAGGTCGCATCAAGTCGTTTGAGCTTGCCTTCCGTATGCAGACCGAAGCACCTAGTGTCCTCGACGTTTCGAACGAGTCTCAGGCCACGCGAAAACTATATGGGCTGGATGATAAGCCAACCAGCAACTTTGGCATGAGATGTCTTCTGGCTAGGCGTTTCATTGAACAAGGGGTTCGGTTTGTTCAAGTAACCCACGGTGAGAACAACAAATGGGATCATCACGAAAACCTGCAAAGGGATCTTCCTATAAGCTGTCGAGAAATTGACAAGCCTGTCGCTGGACTCATCAAGGATCTAAAGGCGCGTGGCCTACTCGATGAAACACTGGTGCTCTGGGGAGGAGAGTTTGGTCGCACAGCGGCGGTCGAGTTGGACCAATCTGGCGACCCTGGTCGTGACCACAATCCCAACGGCTACACCATGTTCTTGGCTGGTGGCGGAGTGACGCCTGGTGTGAGCTACGGCCAGACCGATGAATACGGGTACTACGCTGTCAAGGACAAGGTCCATATCCACGATCTGCATGCCACCATTCTTCATCTGATGGGCCTGGACCACCAGAAACTGACCTACAGGTATCAAGGACGTGATTTTCGGCTGACAGATGTCTATGGAAATGTTGTGCATGACATTATCGCATAACCGGAGATGGTTGCCAAAAGCCTAAAGTATAGGTAATAAGATTGGTGCCGTTTCCGACCAACGCCTGCTTAGAAAGAGCGGCATTCGGCTTGACGACACAACGTTCACTGACCGTAATGGGGATTGACAATGCAGACCATACAATG
>DTUY01000319.1 GCA_012963885.1 Candidatus Poribacteria bacterium
AAACAGAAGTTCGGAGATTTTTGAGTCGCATATGTCACAGAATTTAGCTGCCTCCCGGCTAGAACTTTGGTGAGGACTACTACTTAATGCGAGAGGTCTAATGGTTTTTGTATGGTAATATCATAATCTTGTAACCGTTATTTTGAGGGATCCGGATGTCAAAAGAAAAAGAATTAGTAGGAGAAAGAGAGGGTGTTTCCCGCCGAGGCTTCCTCAAAGGAATTGGAAGTGGTGCGGTAGCTGCCAGCGTGGCTCCGGCTGTTCTGGTTGGATCAGAAGAAACTTCACGTGCAGACACCATCGATGGAATTACCCAAACCACCGTTACTCTCAATATTAATGGCACGGCTCATCAGGTTGACGTTGAACCGCGTACAACCCTCTTAACTGTTCTACGAGATGGTTTTGATATCAGTGGAAATCGCCTAGATCTGACTGGTGCCAAACCGATTTGTGACCGTGGTTCGTGTGGAGGTTGCACGGTGATTGTGGAAGGGAAACCTATCTATGCCTGCATGATGCTTGCTGTTGATGTTGGAAGAAAAAAGATTACAACTGTTGAAGGGCTGGCAGGTCAGGATAACTTGCATCCTGTTCAAGAAGCTTTTGTTGAGCATGACGCATTGATGTGTGGATTCTGTACACCCGGGTTTGTTGTTGCCGCTAAAGCATTTCTAGATCAGAATCCTACCCCGACCCATGAAGAAATACAAGAAGGGTTATCTGGGAACGTTTGCCGTTGCGGTACTTATCCTTTTATCTTCGACGCTGTTAAAACTGCATCCAAAAAAATGAGAAATTAGGGAGACAAGATAATGGCTGGATGGGGAGATCCCAAAGAATCTAGTTTAATTGGTAAACATGTTCAGCGTTTATCAGGTCCGGGTAAAGTTACAGGTAAAGCCAAGTATACCTATGACGTTAATCTGCCAGGCATGCTTTATGGTCGAATTCTGCGATCTCATGTACCTCGTGGGATATTAACCGCGATCAACTTGGAGAATACTCGATCTGTATCCGGTGTCAAAGCAGTTATTGCCTTAATCAAAGAAGGTGATCAAATTCGATACGAAGGTCAAGAGATTGCCGCTGTTGCCGCGGAAACGTCTGATATTGCTGAAGACGCAATTCGCGCCATTCAATTTGACTACGATGAACTGGAGTTTGTAGTTGATCTGGAAGGAGCCAGACGAGATGATGCCCCCCAAATTCGTGATTGGGAAAAAAACCAGAGTAAACCACGAATTGATGACCGTGGAGACCTTGAAGTTGGCTTTGCCCAATCGGACGTAATTGTGGAAGCAACTTATAGCACCCAAGTTCAAACACATACTTGTCTTGAACCTCATGGTCACGTTGCCAAGTGGGATGGAGATCACTTAACTGTGTGGGCTTCAACGCAAGCGGTATTTGGAACACGTCGTGATTTTGCCAACCATTTCAAGATACCAGAAGATCAGGTTCGGGTGATAACGGAACATATGGGTGGTGGATTCGGCAGTAAATTTGGTCCCGGTGTCGAAGGCACAACAGTAGCAAGACTAGCTAAGGAAGCTAAAGCGCCTGTAAAGTTAATGCTGACGCGTAAAGCGGAACATCTTGTGGCTGGTAACCGGCCTTCTATGACACAGCATGTCAAAGCTGGCGCTACCAAAGACGGTAAGCTGATGGCCTACGATCTAGTCGGCTACGGATCAGCCGGAAATGGTGGTGGAGCAGGTTTCACCGGCCCTTATGTATACAATATTCCTAACTACCGGACAGAAAAATTTTCAGTTGCGACTAATACAGGCGGTGCTAGAGCTTTTCGTGCTCCGGGTCATCCGCAAGGCGCCTTTGCCATGGATTCGCTAATGGACGAAATAGCGGAGAAACTTGGTATCGATCCGCTGGAGATTCGCCAGAAGAATGACGACAATCAGATCCGGCAGGATGAATATGTGCTAGGTGCCAAAGAGATCGGTTGGCATCGGCGTCGTAAAATCCCTGGATCCGACAAAGGTATCAAGAAGCGCGGAATTGGTATGGGCAGCGGTCAGTGGGGTGGTGGTGGAGGTAAAGGCACCAAAGCCCGTGTGAGCATTCACGCAGACGGTACTATTGAAGCTGTTACCGGTACACAGGACCTTGGAACTGGAATCCGAACTGTGATCGCAATTATTGTGGCCGACGAACTCGGGTTACAACCACACCATATTTCCGTTAAGATTGGTGATACCGCACCCGGGTTGCCTTCAGGAGGAAGTGGAGGCAGCCAAACTACGGCTTCTGTCGCTCCGGTGATTAAAACAGCCGCTGTTACAGCCAAGAACAGTTTTTTTGAATATCTTGCTGAACAGATTGATCAATCTCCTCAAGATCTTGTGGCCAAAGGTGGAAAAATCTTGACTAAATCAGGTGAGGAAATGAGTTGGCAGCAGGCCACTGCCCATTTGGGCATGGATACAATTACCGAAGAGGGGCACTGGGCAGAAGACCTTCGGGAAGGTGGGGCGGCTGGCACACAATTCGCCGAAGTTGAAGTTGACACGGAAACGGGTCATGTCACGGTAATAAAAATTGTGGCTGTTCAAGACTGCGGTCTGATTCTAAACCGGCTTACCACCGAAAGTCAAATCAACGGTGGCGTTGTGGGTGGATTAAGTTACGCGCTTCTTGAAAATCGTATTATGGATCCGCAAACAGGTCGGATGATAAATTCAAATCTAATTGATTACAAGATTGCAGGGCCAACTGAAATTCCAGAAATTAAAGCCATTGCGTTTGATACGGATCAGAAAGTTACTGGTATTGGGGAACCCGCTACAATTCCGACCGCTGGCGCCATCGCCAATGCAGTTTACAACGCGATTGGGGTACGGATTAGATCTCTACCGATCACTCCCGATAAAGTCTTAACGACACTTGCTGAGAAAGGTAAAGCATAATTATGGAAAAATTTAGTTATGTGAATGCAAAAAGCGTCAATCAGGTTCCAACGTTATTAGATAACAGTTGGGAAAACACCAAGGTTATTGCTGGCGGAACGGATTTAGTCGGTGAAATGAAGGATTATATTGAGACGCCGAAAAAATTAGTTAATCTCAAAACCATTCCTGACTTAGACAAAATTGAAGTTAAGACATCAGGAGTTACGATTGGCGCTCTGGTAACACTTTCGGAACTTGCCGATCATTCAGAGGTCCAAGAAAATTACGGGGTTCTGGCTCAAGCGGCAGCGGCTGTAGCGACACCGCAAATTCGAAACGTCGGTACCGTTGGTGGCAACTTATGCCAACGTCCACGTTGTTGGTATTACCGTGATCCGGACACAATCTGCCTAAAAAAGGGTGGAGATACATGTTACGCACTTTCCGGTTTAAATAAATATCACGCTATCTTTGGCGGAGGCCCAGTTTATATTGTTCATCCGTCAGATGTGGCACCGGCTCTGGTGTCTCTCGGAGCCTCAGTAACCATCCAGGGGACCAACGGGGATCGAACGATTCTGCTAGAGGAGTTTTTTGTTTTACCAGATCTCAATCCACAGCGCGAAAATGTTCTTGAACCGAATGAAATTATCACCCAGATTCATATTCCCAAACCACAGCCTAGTGCTAGAAGTTTATATATCAAGATTAGGGAAAAGGGATCATTCGATTTTGCTTTAGTCAGTGTCGCTGCCGTTTTTGAAATCAACGGTCAAAAATGCCAGAATGCGAGTATCGTTTTGGGTGGAGTTGCTCCGATTCCGTGGCGATCAAGGGGGGCGGAAGCGGAATTAAAAGGCCAGACGATTATAGAAGAAACAGCTAAAGCGGCTGGGCGGATTGCAATTAAAGACGCCGATCCTTTAAGTGATAATGCCTATAAAGTTCAATTGACAGAAAATATCATCTATCGTGCTGCCATGACGGCCATTGCTTGAAAGGACTTAACAACAAAATGGAAGACAAGAAATTATTATCTCTTCACCATCCGGTCTGCCAAAATCTTCGTACAAAAGCACTCTATATTCCGGGTGGAAGTTTAAAGAACCTAATTGAAACCAATCCTGATTCATACTACTGGTGCAACTGTACCATGACAGCTGTTGGACCAGATGACGATTTTGTTTCACCAGATGGTTGCAGAAAATCACGCCACTGCTTTGAAGGGATTGGCGGTGGAATTTTGGCTGAAATCGACCGGACTGAAAATATAAAGTCTTAAGTTAAATTCGCCGAATACACAAATGGTTCAGAATCAGTTCATTACATTGTTAATCAGATCTTTGGTGGTTACAACTCTAATGGAATTGGCTCAAAATAGCATTTACATTTCAACCCAAATCAAGGAGACCGCAACAATGATAAAAAGTCGTGCTATTTCCATATTTGCTTTATTCTTAATTGTTGGTTTATTTACTGTTGCCATAGGCAGTGATTCTATCACCGGCGAATACCTGGAAGCAAGATCGGTAAGTGTTTACGTCGGCGCATGTCACTTTGGATCGGAATATATTGAGGGTGGAAAAGAAGCGACTATAGTATGGAACATTAGCCAAGGAACGTGGAAAGGTGTTTCACTACAAGGATTGACCGTTGTCGCAGTTGTCAGTGCGCAGAACAATCTCGATATAGATTTGGAAACCCGACGCAGTGTACTTTACATCAGTAACAAGGCAAATCAGCTTCAGCAGGAAACGCTCATTGATTTGATCAAAAAAAACTACATGAAAACACTGGGGCAGCTAATTGAAACTAAAGTAGCTACAATCAATTTCCAAAAAAATGGCCTCGTTTATGACGTCGCAATCGGAAAAGTATTATCGTTATCAGCTACAACGTTCCCCTGTCATGACTGCACACAACCACATCAAATTTGGTACTCACCTCTGTCAAAAATTAACAACACCGCCATTGGCAAATCAACAGTCTACTGTTATCAGGATAAATCACTGTCTGTTAAATGGAAAATTGGTCAATCAATTAACAATATCTTTGTCGGTAAGTTTTCAATCTAGTTTTTATTCACTAGGTTTGCCTTAACACGTTGGCAAGTGATCCCCGTCGGGTCTTGGAAGTAGTTGCCAGTACCCGTCAGGGTCGGAACCGCGGCAGATAATACCTTCTGCCCGCCTGGCATCCCAACCTCGAACATCTGGCGGATTATAACGCATGGTTAACCCACAGCGACGCCGGCCAGACATATTGGGTTCCGATCCGTGTAACAACAGGTCAGAATGGATTGAAATCTGACCCGCTTTCATGATTACAGAAACCGGTTTTCCGTATTCCTCCGAGTTGTGTACTGATTGACCCAGCACACTATTTTCTTCTGGTTTGCTATGTTCAAAAGGGATCTGACCATGCAAATGTGACCCAGGAATGAACTGCATGGGTGCGTTATCTTTGTCCACGTCATCAATGGCCAACCAGACAGTAATGACCTTACTTGGTGTTAACGGCCAATACGATGCATCTTGATGCCAGTTGACTCTTTTTCCATCAGATGGTTCTTTGCTAAAATAGTGGGTCATAGTGCAGATGAGATTTTCTCCTAACAGATCGGTCATGTAATCTAATATGCGATCGTCGTAACAGAGATCATAAATACCGTGACAGTGCCGATGCCATCCATTAATTGAATAGCTATTGTGGCCCGCTTGAACTGCTTTTTCCATCAGTTGATCAAAATATTTCCGGTTTTTCCCCGCTTCTTCCGGAGTAAAAACGTCAAGCGGAAAAAGATACCCTTTTTGGTTGAAATGCTGAATTTGCGCTGCCGTTAATTTCTTGGGATTCTGACTTCCGACAGGAAAAAACCTGAGTTCCCTTTCCATATCCGGCAAGGCGCTTGTAATTGGCATTACAGATCCTTTCTATTCATCCAATCTGAATCTATAGCGAGATCAAGAACGTTTTTAGGAACCTACTCCGCATTCAAATGATTCACACCTCTTAACAGGAGGTTGTCGGCTAAAATTTCCCCTTTTGAATTTTGTGTTCCTACCAGCATGTAATGAATAACCATGGCTCGACGATCACGGCTAGAATTATTGGGATTGGTCTGATGTAAAGTTAAACAATGATGAACCATTCCATGTCCAGCTAACAACGGCACGGACACGGCTTGATCATCATCAATGCTGGCCATTAATAGTGCCGGCAGTTCTTTTTCTTCTGATTTGGCTCGAGTGTGGTCGATCCCGCCTTTTGCGTAACTTTTTGGAATCACATTCATACAGCCGTTTTCTTCATCTACATCGTCTAGGGCAATCCAAATGCTAACTAAATTTGGAGGAAAGCAACGCCAATAACCGTTGTCTTGATGCCACGGGACTTCTCCACCAATATGTGCTGGTTTATATAATGCTTGATCATGGAAGAGTTGAATGTTTTTTCCGATCAGACTTTCAGCAATGTCTAACAGTGACTGGTGGAACAGCAGTTTATAGAACTGTTCATCCTTTTGCCACATCTCCATGATTTGTAGCATTTCTGTCTGCCTTTGTGGTTCCGTGCCTTCTGTAACCGCCAGATTGCGTAATCCCTGACCATCGGTATTCCTATGTTCAGCAAAAACTTGATCATATTGTCGCCGTAAAATCTCCAAATGATCATTTTCTATCAATTGGTGGTCAATCTTAAGATAGCCCTGACATTGAAACTCTTCAACTGCTTCCTTTGACAAATGCACAGTATCTTAATTCTCCATTTTGTTAGTGGGTCTAAAAATAACACGAATTACCGAATCAATCAAGGATTTTCAAATTCAGGTACATAATGACATTAATTTGGGTAATCAGCATCGGCCAAGGGAAGAGACATGATATACTAATTTCAAGCAATTTTTTAATCAAAATTTGGAATTTGGATACGGTTCCAGACTAGAAGGTCGTAAAATAAGTAAACGGCAAACAAAACTTGGGAATGTTGCTAAAATGACAACTGTGAAAACTAGTTTATCAAGCTTGTTTTTTTTAGATCGTGTCGTTGACATTCTTAGAACCTGTTTGAAAGAGATTAGATTCGCTTCGACATCAATTGAATCATAGCAATATAGATAATGTTCTCCGAGTGCTGACTTTTGCGCTCATAATCTTGGTCTAAGCGTCAATACCGCCCCAACCAAGAAAAGGTGCTCTCTATTATCCACCGTTTAGGCAGGGTTTGAGAGGTAGTTTCCTTTAAGTTAACCGCTATAAATGTTGAACGTGTTGCAAAGTCAACCAGCAACCAATTGAACGACAAAAAAACAGCGACGATATTACAGCAGAAAGAAAATAGAATTTATGCAAACAGGTGGAAGGATACTGTTTAATTATACTGAAGTGGATACTAGCTTTATTTATACGCGAGCCTATTACAAGCTTGCTAACATGCTTTTACTCGTCAAAAAAGTGGGATGCGTGAATTTTTCTAGCCCACTCTTCAGATTTCAGGTTGTCGGGCAAATTGATGCTGGTACTATCAAGCGACTAGCCATTTCTTTAGGGAAGGATTGGCGAATCAGAAAATTACAATGCTAATGAGCTAGTCAATCAAATTGGTCGGTTGCCTCAGTAAAAGAAATATTCCGTAATTATTCTCGTTACTCACTATTACGCATGCCAGTTTTAGGTATCTGTATTTATGTTTATTTTAAGAACGTGGTTTAATTAAAGGACATCACCATATGAAGTCTCTAAGAAGTCGCTTTATTTCATGCGTTGTACTATTTTGTCTTTTTTTGATTACCTTTGATGTTAGCAGTCAAAACCAAAGACAACCAAGTACCAAGCATTATAGAAAGGGTATTAATCGAAACACTGATGCCAGAGTTCCTCCGCCATTATACTTTAGGAATAGACAAGTTGATTTAGGCACTGCAAACATCACCGTTACCTATGATGACGGATTTAATCAAAACCCGACAGCCAAAGTCGCTTTCCAATACGCGGTAGATCTCTTAAAGATAGAAATTGCATCGGATGTTGAGATCAGGGTTGATGCCGTGTTTCAACCGATTAACGGTGACACATTGGGATCGTCAGGTTCAATCAAGGTCCACAAAAATTTTAATCATGGAAAGCCGGATGTCTGGTATTCCGACGCTATGGCTGATAAGCTGTCAGGAATAGATCAAAATCCGGATCAACCTGATATTCTTGCTGAGTTCAATAGTAATATAGATTTCTATTTTGGCACGGATGGAAACACGTCCGCCAACAGATTTGACTTTGTCACTCTGGTGCTTCATGAACTGATTCACGGCATCGGTTTTATTGGCGAAGAAAGTTACGACACTTTTACTAAAGAAGGTTCGGTTAGAAACGAAGGGTTTTCCGGCATTTATGATCTGTCTGTGGTCAATAGTTCTGGCAAGGCGATCACCAGTTTTAACGATCCTTCAGTCGCTCTAGGGAAACAGATGACCAGTGACAAACTGTTTTGGAATGGATCATCTGGTAAAGTCGCATACGAAGGAAACTGGCCCAAACTCTATGCTCCCATACAGTGGGAGGAAGGAGCAAGCTATTCTCACTTGGACGAAACCACTTATCCGCCGGGAGATATCAATACTTTAATGACACCGGATCAGAATATGCAGGAATCGACTCATGATATTGGACCTATTGTCCGAGGTATGCTAGAAGATATTGGGTGGACCGTCGAACCATTCGTTGGGGCCAACGAGGTGGTAACCCAAAATATCAAAGGTAATGGCGCTGGAGAATTTGTAGCGCCTATTGGGATTGGTGCTGGAATACCTATCAAAATCGTTTTCGATATTATTGACATAGTCACAACCATCTCCATTGATGGAACTGATATGAGTAAGTCGTTCAAGTCTAATAGTGGCAAGATCCAAGACGGCCCTTTTACTTTCAACCTTCCGATAGGCGAATACGTCGTGAAAGAAACCTATATTGGAAAAGTAAAAAGCTCTACCCAATTAATTGGTTCGCCGACCATCCCCTTAGATCCAGTCACAATCATGCGGAACCTGAGTGTCAACACTCCAACGTTATATATGCTATCAGTTGACAGCAAAATCGAAAACCTTGAAGGGGAAATTATCGGCGATTTTGCCGGAAAAGTCCGCATTCCAGAGACGCTAGGTACCAGTGTCAGTATCACCATAATCAGTACCAGAGCAATTCGCCCCAGAGAAAGAATTCGGTATCAAGCTAAGGTCTCTGCCAGACTCAGTTCAGAGACCATGATTTCCGCACAGGCTGGTCCAGTGCTAGTTGGAGATATCAACGACGATGGTACTGTCGACATCCTTGATCTGGTAACGGTTGCCAGTCAATTTGGTCAAGATGGAGCGAATCTATCAGGAGACGTCACTGGTGATAATCAGGTCAACATCTTTGATCTAGTGACGGTCGCCAGTAACTTTGGCCGGACACTGGCAGCACCAGCACTATCATTATCTAAGGAACTGGTTTTCTCCAATCAGCAGAATCAGAACATTCAATCCGCCATCATGGAATTAGGGAGGAAACCAAACCGCTCGAAAATAGAGGAACTGGCACTAAATTTGTTAAAGACTATCCTTCCTGATAGTTTCCCGGTACATACGCAATTACTACAGAACTACCCCAATCCTTTTAACCCTGAAACTTGGATACCATTTGAACTGAATCAGGATTCCGAAGTCAAGCTAACTATCTATGATGTGGTGGGAAATCCTGTTAGAAGCATAAACGTGGGTTATGTTGATGCAGGGAGTTATGTTAGTCAGTCAGAAGCTATCTATTGGGATGGCAAGACTGATGCTGGTGAAAAAGTAGCCAGCGGAACATATTTCTATACTTTGAAAACGGATAGATCTGTATTTGCGCAGAAAATGATTATCCTAAAGTAGTCAGCTTTTACGAAAGTTAAGGCTCTTATGCAATTGGCGAGTGTTAAACTTTGAAACAGATTGAAATCTGTTTGACCATACCCAAGCGTGGATAGCAGAGTAATCATAGGTAATGAGCAACTTTTTTCCTATTCTGTGACCATGTCTTTTGCTTTCTTGAATTCCGCTTCTGACTCTGTGATTTTGCCTTGTTCTTTATAAACCAACCCTAAGTTGTAATAGGCCATTGCGTTATTGGGATCGAGTCTTATAACTTTTTCAAATTCAGAAATAGCTTGTGGATACTTACCCTGATTATAATAGACCAACCCTAAATTACTGTATATTTCTGTGTTATTGGGAGTTATTCTTATTACCCTTTCGAATTCAGCAATAGCTTGTGGATACTCACCACGATTGTAATGTACCAGTCCTAGATGGTTGTGCGCCTCTACGTTATTGGGATCAAGTCTTATAACTTTTTCAAATTCAGAAATAGCTTGTTGGTACTTGCCTTGGCTGTAGTAGACTAAACCTAGATGGTTATGTGCTCCTACGTTATTGGGATCTGTTTTTAAAACCCCTTCAAATTCAGTAATGGCTTGTGAATACTTACCTTGGTTGTGGTAGGCTAATCCCAGATTGTTGTGTGCCTCTGCATTATCGGGATTGATTTCTCTCACCTTCTCAAATTCAGAAATAGCTTGTGGATACTTACCTTGGTTGTGGTAGACTAGTCCCAGATTGTTGTGCACTTCTGTGTTATTGGGATTAATTTCTATCACCCTTTCAAACTGTTTAATAGCTTGCTGATATTCACCTTGGTTGTAGTGGACCAGACCCAAATTGTAATGTGACCATTCCGATTCCGGATTAATTTCTATCACCCTTTCAAACTGTTTAATAGCTTGCTGATATTCACCTTGGTTGTAGTGGACCAGACCCAAATTGTAATGTGACCATTCCGATTCCGGATTAATTTCTATCACCCTTTCAAACTCGGTTATGGCTTGTTGATATTCACTTGGCTTACCGTTGATCAGTTCCAGATTACTGGCAACATCTTTAATGTTAGTACTACATCCAGTAAACCAAAGAACACAAAGAGAGAAAAATTGAATCACCAGAATTATCTTCCTTCCCAGCGGTCCTGTAGTTGCAAATGCCTGCAATCTCAGCCCATTATTTCTTGGCATCATTAATCTCCTTGTGTACAGTTACGTGGAAGTTCCTCAATATACCCGTACAACTACGGTTGCTTTGTTGATAAACTAATAGTAACGCCAATTTTTGTCTTCGTAGTAGAACATAAGAACCGGTTTAAGAAGCGTATTGATTTTAGTTTCAAGTTCGTTAACATCTTTACCAAATTGGAACATCGCTTGAATTAAACTGTTGGTCAGAAAGTTAGTTTCAACTGACAGACGAATTTTCTTAATTTCGTGCGAGGTTTTAGCCGACAGATTGAATCCCCAATCCCCCATTGAGGGTATGTCTAAATGGTAAGCATACGTATATAGTTCGGCTTCTTCTATCGTATGATGTATGCACCAGAAAGCATCACGCGAGAAGAATGGTGATGTGCTCTGGGTGACAATCACACCTTTGGCATTTAGTATGTTCCCAATCAGTCTGTAGAATGTAACACTGTAGAGTTTCGACAACGATTCGCGATTTGGATCGGGCAGGTCAATGATAACAACATCAAACTTTTGATTGTGATATCCCCACTCAACAAATTTGTATGCGTCTTGGTTAATTACGGTAACTTTAGCGTTTAATAGTGACCCTTGATTCAGTTCGACAATCTCAGGATAGCTGCTACAAACTTTGGTGATTTCGGGGTCTATATCAATCAAGACAATTCTTTTTACCTCTGGATACCGGAGAACCTCTCGGGCGGCTAAACCGTCACCACCGCCGAGAATCAGTACATTGGCACGCTTGTCAGCCAAATTCATAGCGGGATGAACTAAAGCTTCGTGATAACGATATTCATCAACAGAGCTGAACTGAAGATTTCCGTCAATGAAGAGTCTCAGATCTTTCCTGCGGTTAGTAACCTCTAGACCAGATGGTTCTACAATGGTATCATCGGCAGATAATAGATCTTTTTGCCCATCTCGTTTTGTCAGGACGATTTTTTGATATCTCGATTGTTTGGACAGTTGAACATGATCTCGGTACAGCTTGCTTTCAAGCCAGTTATCGATATCAGTAGAGTACATAGCGGCAACAGCGAGACTACCGCTCGTCAAGACAGTAGCGAAAATCAGAAGGTATCTGCCTTCAACACTCTTCCAGTATTGGAAAAGCAAAAGTCCTGCCACAAAAACATTCAACAGACTAACGATGAAAGCGCTCTGAACCAGACCGGTATATTTTAATAATATCAAGGGAAAAATAACAGATCCTATTAAAGCACCAATATAGTCGAAGGCAAGGACGTTAGATAATGTTACGCGAAGTGAATCATACTGCCCTATAATCCGTGTCAGAATCGGTATCTCTAGTCCTACGAGCGTACCTATACTCGTAATCAGAATGAACATAACAACGAGATAGACCGCAGCTGATTCATAGAAGATATATGTGTTGAAGAGGGCAGCGGATGATATGCCCCCTATTAGAGCAATAGCGATTTCAATCAGTATGAATCGGTTCACTAAGCAACGTGAGAAGTACCTTGACAGGTACGAACCCAATCCCATCGAACTCATAAACAGTCCAATGGTGACCGAAAACTGATATACGCTGTTACCAAGAAGATACGACGATACCGCAGCGATAATGAGTTCATATATGATTGCACATGTCGCTATTAGACAAACGGAGAAAAGCAGAACAAATGCCGCCCATTTGTTAGTCTCTGTTGGGCTAACCGATTCTTGAGGGAAATTTTCATTGTATTCTAACTGCAACGTCATAAATGCTCGGATCTTACCTTGATTGTTGAATGGGTGGCAACGACAGTAAGTTCTTCGACAAAGGAATGAAAGGTTTTTAGCTCCAATCTGTTTTCATCAGCTTTGAGGATATCGATTATGGTTACCGGCTCAGCGATTGTAATTTCTGAGCTAGGGAAACTATGTCTTAAATGAAACAGTGTCTTGTCATTGTCTAGCCCGGGATTATTAGGAAAGGACTCTTCATTTGGGTACCGCATCATTTTGAAACTTGTTTGGTAAATGAGTTCGTTACCAACGCGGAAATCGCAATGACGATTCTCAAAGCTACGAATCAATTCGATTTGCCCAGTTGATGGCAGAACTTTTTCATCAGCAGTAATCACTTCCGCCATCTCCGTGTGCTCTGTTTCAATATTGACAACATGGCTACTGCCGATAATCCAAAAGTTTGCTCTGTATCCGCTTCGTTCAATGGTGAGCTTTTTAAAGATATGGAACAAATCTGGTTCTAAGCAACGTTTATAGAGGCCGAACCGAAGACTAGTGATTTCCTGTCTAATGTAGGTAGGTTCCAAAGTCTCCTATTTCCTGATTTTTATTGAAGTATAAAAGGCACCAGATGGCGAAGATGGAAAGGATTTGTCTGTAGAATTGGGAGTGAAACGATAAGAGAAGAGGGACAATATCCTTCAATGGAGATCTATTATGTAGAATGTTTGGGTGAGACCTATTGCATAAATCAAAAAAACAGAAGTTTTGATGTTTTTGAACCCACACCTCAGCGAGTTTAGCTGTATCACGGCTAAATTCCGGCGAATTTTATTACTTGTACAAGGGAGCTATTATAATAATCTCTTGGAAAATTACAACCCTAACGGTAGGAACCCTGAGTGTTCAGAGATTGATTTCACAGTGCGTTTTAGCTCCTTTTGCTCTGAATCAAGTGTATGTTTCTTTCCCATCCGCTCAACAAAAGAGGTACAGGTTGTGTAAGGTCTCGTAATTAAAGTATTGCCGCCGCTACAATCAGCCCCAGGGCAATCATTATACCGGCAACAATGACCCCAGCAGCGGTATTGTTCTTTTCTTCTATTTCTGTATTGAGGCTGAAGGGTGTAATCCAATCAAAAATTTTGAATCCAACCATAAGTACCACGATGCCCAAGACACTGTAGACCACAGACCCAATCAAACCTTCCACTAAACCTACCCAGACGCCGTTATTTATTGATTGTCCTAGGATGGCATTTTCTTGTGCCATTACACTACGCACAATGCACAACATGCTCGCCACCAAGGCAAAACTGCACTTTACCACTTTGCTTTTCATCTCACACCTCCTGTGTAAAAATTGTCCTGTTTATCTTAGATTACGAATCCTCAGTCATACTATAAATCTCAATATCTGATTCCTGAATGTATCCACCAATAGAGGCTTCATAGGTGTTTCTATCCCAGTATTGGATATTAATGACATGCTTGTGTTCCTCGTCTCCAAAATCCCAGTAGTAAAAGGGCTCGCCATTCGATTGACAATTCTCATATAATTGGCTTTCTCCCGACGCACTTAAATGATATACAACACCATCAAAATCAAACTCACCTATCTGTTGGCTATCAAACATGTCTAAATCTGCAGACGTCAATTCTAATTCGTCAAAATCAACCTCCTGCGTAATGGTTACGATCAGGCCTCCATCTCGGTACCAATTCAGCCAGAATGTCACATCTTCATCACCAGTGAGTTTCAACTCAAACGATTCTTCACCTCCTCCAGCGTATCTGTTCTTTTGTTCAACCAGATATTCATCTCCCTTCACCAGAATAACACCGCTCGGTCCCACATCATCCAAACTCGATCCAGGCAAATCAGGTACATTCTTCTTCCTTAAGAGAAGCCAAATCAACCCCGCTATTATTAAAACAGCAAAAAGCAGGACGAAAATCCCCATCACTCCTCATCCTTTATTTGACTAGTCAAACATGATTAAAAAGGAAAGTGGATTACCTGTCATTTCCCAAATCCTCTGCTGCCTCCTCTGAAAGAACTGACAGACCGGCTCCGCTTCAGGCCTTTTGAAGGAGAAGAACTTTTGCGGCGTGACGAAGTAGTGTTTCTGCCAAATCCACCACTACGTGACGTAGATGTCGCCCGTCGAGCTGTCATAACACGTTTGGACTTCATGTTCTGGATGGATTTTGGGGCTTGCTGAGTACGATTTTTGGCTTTGCTGCTTCTGGCTACACTACTTGCTGCTGTTTTGGAAGGCATTGCTCTTCTATAACGAGTGGTAGTTTGTGTTACTGTGCGCCTTCCCACAGGAGCATGCCATCGACCGTAGTAACCCCCATACCAACCTCCGTACCACCTGGGTCCATACCATCCGTAGGGACTAAAAAGGATGTCGCGCATAATCATGTACCGAAAATACGATCCCATCCAGCTATGCTCGCTAGCATAATACGAACCTTTGTGATGGTGGGCTCTTCCTTCGTAAACGTGTTGGTTGGATTCGGCATTAATCATCATTGATGAGTTATCCTGACCATAAGTTAACGACACTGCCACAAGTTCGATCCCATCTCTTGCTATCTGATGCCAATTGGCGTTCTGATCTGGATCTACGGCATATTGCCCCGGATCTGGTACACGAAGTGAGTACACAGCCGCTTGATTCTGCACCGATTCGGGAACCACGAGCAACGGATCTATATTTCCATCTTCGTTGAGATCAACTTGATAGTTGACCTCTGGATCGTCCATGATCTTTTGGCTTAGGTTCTGCACAATTTGTTGCTGGAATTTTTTTGACTCGGGCTTTTCCTGAGGGGCTATTTCCCTTAGAACTTCTTTCATTACATCAGGGAGGATGGCTGGATTTAACTTGTCAGTCAGATCAATCTTAGCCGAGACTTTCGTTCTGGCAACACCAACCGGGTAGTCCTGCGATTCCTTATTACATCCCAAAAAGAACGTTAGAACTGCAAGCATAGAACAGATTATCAACATCAGGAAAAGTCTTCTCATTTCATTCTCCTCTTAGTTCTCTAAAACGCCAGCCACACAGCACCTATGAACGCTGCTGTCAAGAACCCACCACCAATAACTGCATACGGATCGTAGTAGAAAGGATCGTAACCCCATCCATAGTAAGTTACTTCCTCCTCATATCCTTCAATCACATCTTGACGCGTTTTCAAGGAATCCGGTGGGTTCAAGTATTCGTCGTCATCGCCATCTTCGGCATCGGCCCATCTTCTTCGGGTTTCTTCAATTCCCTGCTCAATAACGTCGCGTATCACATTATCGCCTAATATTTCTTCACCAGTTTCGTCATCAATATAACCCAGATCCTCAGGCCAAAGATTCGTATTGCCGATTTCTTCAACTTCTTGCCAAAATTCACTGGAAACAAGATCGAACTGCCAACATTTTCCCATGCCAATCCGCTTTTCGGACAAAAGTGACATAAAAGCGATAGTGAAAGGGTTAAGGTCTGTTTTGCGACCTTCTTTTTCTGCCAATCTCTGTTTGTAGATGCAAACCGCCACTCTCAGATCTTCCCAGACAGGTTGTCCCGCTTCATCTGCTTCATCCCAGTCTACTTCATCTTCAGCAAAAGTGCCTCCAAGCAAATCGACGCCTGCGAATATATCGTATGTCAGTATGAAATCCCACCAGCGAGAAATGAAATTATGGTAAATCAATTCCCCTTTTCGAGTTGGTGAATAATATTCTGTACCTTTCTTGATTATCCAGTACTCATCATAATGTTCACTAATGAGATCCTCTAGAAAGACGTAATTATCCTCCATTAAGGCGGGTATCTGTTCCTCTTCTTCTATCATTCGATATAGAACGAAACGGGACGCCAATTTCCTCTGTAATTCTTCGTCCATCTGCAAATCTTTTCTAGGCATCATAGATTCCTTAAAATGTTACCCCGACATGGCTACAATAAGTATCGGCTTAAATAGTAATCTGATTCCAGCACAAACCATTATATCTAAATGTAGGTAATTGCTGTCAAGCAAAAAAGTATACAAATACCCAAGAAATCCAGTGAAAGTTACAGATAATTAGTAAAGAGGATTTGCTAAGTATGCCTGCACAGCATGCCAAACAATAGCGACTTTAGCACTAAACCAGCTATGCCCTGTTCGGAAGCAATAACGTTCTAGACGAAGAAATGCTCGTAAGGCTAAGCCAATATGATTCCGTTGAGCCTTGTTAGAACCGACTTGTGAACGTTCAATGCCAACAAATTGTTTGAGGCCTGGATAATATTCTTCTATGCTCCAACATAACCGACTCAGTTTGAGTCAGCTGGTTTGACTCATTTTTAAGTCATTGGTTGCCCAGTATTCAAGGCCTCTGTTTTTGGAAACAGTCTTAAAGACTTTGATAAAACCAGAACCTTTGAGATGAACTATCAAACCATCAGCATCAATATTGAGTTCCTTTATTTGAACATTGCCGCAACCATCAGGATTAAGTAGACTATTCATTTTCAACCTGGTCAGCCAGATACATCCGATGTCGCCGATTGCTTTCAGGTTGTCTAAACTAGAATACCAACTGTCAAATAGAATACATGCAGGCCGAGAACCACGCTTTTTGGCTTTTTGTCGCAGAGAACGAAAATGATCGCTTTTGCTCATTTTATCATTCGACTTGTCATAGTTCTGTAATGGCAAGGGAGATGACTGCTGCCCTCTGTCCATAACATAGTAATCAGGTTAATGCCCCTAACCACACGCTTATGTTTATCCGACCAATGTTTGCTAACTAATTCCATTAGCATAAGGTTTGTCTAGCATTGTGTCGTCTAGGACCAACCCCCCCTTTCTGTCGACCAACATGGAGTTGCGCCTCATGCCACAATCTCTCTGGCTTAGGCTCTAAGCGGAGCAGCAGACAATTCCAGGCATCATGGGCATAGGAATTTTGGGTTGTACTCTTTCAGCTTCCAGACAACAATAACTCTTTTGGCTAGGGCCTGTTAACATTCACGCCAACCAGATGATGGTACATACCAAGTTGAGCCTAGACATGAAGTTGTGATCAAGCTTTTCATAGCGCCTGGCAATACAGCGAAACTGTTTAATTCTATTGCAGAAACGCTCCACCAGGTTGCGGTCTTAGTACCAGTGATGATCATACTCTGGTTGTTGGTTGCGATTACTGCGCACTGGTATGACCACCATGGCTCCCATGTCTTGGATCATTTGG
>DTUY01000320.1:0-19136 GCA_012963885.1 Candidatus Poribacteria bacterium
TTATCCATATTGTCGGTGTGAATTTTGTTCATTCCCTTGAAAAGGAAGATCCCTGTTGGCAGACAATCTCTATTTTCACTTAATGCCCATTGAGAACCAACTACAACATGGAATCCCTTTTTAACAAGGAAAAGTGCTAACAGCAATTTTGAATCCAGCTCCCTTTCAGCTCGTTCAATTAAAATGTAAACTATAGGATTACTTTCACAACGCAAAATGTGTTCCTCCGCCCACTTGGTGCCTACAAGGAAAATTTTTTGCGATTAGTCAACTAGAGCAAAGGGCTAACCCAATGTTAAACTAGTGATTTATGCTAATAATTGCACATTACAATTAAAAGATGCTATCCTTGTAAAATAGCACGAAAGCAAAATTATTCTAGAATTTAAAATGATGTGTTTCTATAAACATCCTAGATGACACTACCAAATTCCAGCTTTAGTATGCAAATATGAACCACATAGATTAACATGGAATAGGTTCAATGGTTCGCAGATACAGAATAGGAGGCGGTGAGAGAACTTTTTTTGATAAGTCAACGCTAAGACACATATAACAGATGAGACACTACCTCCTTTTTTGAAAACACGAAGGATTATATAAAGTTCCATCCCTACTGAAAGAAAAAAGGTGGTTATTCGAAATGCTATATACATTTAGTTCTATTTGTTCTCCTCTTCGTTACTTATACAAATCTAAACCGATGAAGAGGAGCGATTTATAGAGATAATCAAAATACACTTCAATCAATAAGATAAGATTTTCAACTTGGACATGCTACGTTTTGACTCGGGATTTTAGAGAAGTAATAACATGTCCACAGGAGAAACGGCCAAGCGAAATCATCTTGTGTTATCCAAGGTTTTCCTTCAAATTAAAGGCTTATAAAGGTAGCATGGAACCAATCACATCCCAAATGCGGAAGCCCATGGTAAGCAGTACTTGAGCTCACCTATGCATTTAAATTTGACATCAGGTAAACAGGAATTTATTGTCCAATAAGTACTGGAGCTTTTGAGTTGAGTAGAATTGCCATAATTCCTGCCCGTGGGGGAAGCAAAAGAATTCCCCGAAAGAACATTAAAGATTTTTGTGGAAAACCTATGATTTCTCATTCAATTGAAACCGCAAAAAAATCAGGTTTATTTGATGACATAATTGTATCTACCGATAGTAATGAAATTGCTGAAGTATCGATAACATATGGTGCTAACGTTCCCTTTTGGCGTCCAGAGGAATTGGCTGATGATTTCGCGATGACTTGGGATGTGATGGCCCACGCAGTAAACTGGCTCCGAGAAAATTTAGAGGAATTATTAGTAGTTTGTTGTATTTATGCGACAGCACCGTTTATTCAAAAAGATGATTTAATCAAATCTTATGACATTTTTAAGACCAATAAATGGAATTTTGTCTTTTCTGCCACGTCATCGTGACTGTTCCACTTTCCCGTTGCTGCAAAAACAAAGGGACAATACTCCCCCGACTTCCTACTACGTTACCATACCGACACGACAGACGGAAAAGTGAGTTCTTTTTGCTATTGAATAGGAATTTGCTTGCACAACCATCTTTTTAGCACATAGTTTAGTTGCCCCATAGAGATTGATTGGATTAACCGCTTTGTCGGTACTGATGAATATGACTTTTTTAACGTCCCGATCAATGGCAGCATCAACAACATTCTTTGTTCCTATAATGTTAGTTTGAACGGCCTCAAATGGATTGTATTCGCAAGCAGAAACCTGCTTCATAGGCATCCGCGTGGCAACATGGCTTATAAATCGCAGGGTGTTTACCTCCCAGACCATCTGCTATATTGCCTATTACTCCAAGACCAATAACAGCTGCTTTATATATCAAGATAGTTCGCCTCCCTAGCTATTGTTGCGAAGACATTCCGCTACTTTTATACCACTTCTTTAAAACTTCTAATATGCACTCAACATCCGACGGAATCACGCGTGAGCCAACTCAGCTTTGATCAAACCACCACAATATTTTCATGGTAACCTTTTAAACCATTGTAAATAAGCATCTTAGACAATAAGATAAGCCAACTTTTATTCGAATGGTCAACATCTAGGGTCGAAATGTCGCTTATGTCAGACAATACAACTTTCAATTTGACTAAGTTATTTACCAGCAGAAAAGTTGGTCGACTTTTTAGTTACTGAGAACCTATAGCAGACTGCATTTTACTCCTTTTAGAATTCAGCCTAAGCACAACAACATGATACCTATTAGGGACAGTTCGCTCACTATAACGAAGACCCATACCATATGCACGCAACTTGAAGATTTAACTACCTGCATATGAATAGAACTAACGTACACACTCCCTCCCACCTGTCATTATATGCTTAACAAAATAACTTAAATTCATTTAAACAATAAAACAAATGGTGTCCATAAAACAAATAGACATTAATACTTTAAACACTACGCTGTATAAGCGACTTCGGAATATGTTTGATTTGGTTATATTGTTTTGTTTGACCAATAACACTTATGTGCAATGGAACTCAGTCTTCGTCATGTTCTCTAAATATGCCCAAGTAAAAAATTTTCACTGCTCGCATTGTTTAAACTTCACAGATTATTTTTTCCAACCAAAGCGATCTTTCATGATTGCAAGAAGAAAAGGAAATCTATGGCATCAAATGGGTATCAATTGCAAGTCTTTCTTTAATCGTCCGAATGAATGATCCCAACCCAACTTTTCATTCTGCCGATAAATGACAGTGCCTGGATACCAAGATGAACTTTTCTCTTGATCTATCCAGATTCTTGCTACCGTATACATTGGAATCAAAACAGAACTGGATTTCCCAACCGCCGCGCGAAGATGTACGTTTGTATTGCTAACGGTGACATGGTGATCTATCAATTTGAGCAGTGCTGCCATCTTGTCCAAATCTTGGTTATAATCAGAAAAATTATGTACCCGTCGACCAAGGATCTCAGAAAAAGCTGTAATTTCCTCTGCAACGACATCCCGCTGCAAAATCAGGACCGTACACTCAATATCTCTAAACAACTTAGCTAAACAACGAAAATCAACTTTCCGATATGAAATCATATCATTCTTGACACCAGCCCACCATGCAATCCCCACGTAAGGAGGAGGACCAATCTCAGAAAGTCGTTCTTGCACCGAGGCCAGATCTTCTGAAGAAATTTGGACGGAAATTGGTGGTGGAATTTGCTCAACATCATCTACATCAAGTAGTCTGGGAAGGTCACCTAACATGAAAATAAAATCAATGTCATTTAGAGACGTAGCATCATCTGTAACAAAGTCAATAAATGGTAGGGTTGAAATCATGCTTACCAGTCTGGCATCAGTTTGGTACGCTAGCCAAACACCAAACGATTTTAACCTAGGCATAAATCTAAGAAAAAAAAGTTCTTCACCCAACCCCTGTTCTTTTGAAATAAGTATCCTTTTGTTTTCTAGATCGATGCCAGACTCGCAAAACGGGACGATAGTATCAGCATCTCTTCCATACCTAGCTGTATGATGGTACCATCCATCCTTGAAATTCCCTCGCTGAAGTTCTACGAAACTCAGGTTGTAGTGAGCGTTCTGAAATTTAGGATCAATCTTCAGAGCTCGCTTATAGCAGGAAATTGCCCCTTCCATGTTTCCTTGCTTTTGTAAAGCTAATCCAAGGTTGCTCTCTCCTGCTGGATACTGAGAATTAATTGTTAAGGCATGTTGATGGCGAGCTACAGCTTCTTTTATGTACCGAGAACTTTGATTGACAATACCTTGTATTTGCAGGATTATACCAATGTTGTTATGAATTTCGGGGATATTCGGATTAATCTCTAGTGCCCGATTGTAAATTTCAATGGCATCATGATATTCGCCTTGTTCCTGCAGAAGACTTCCCAGATTGGTATAGGCTTCTACATATTCAGGGTTAATATCTATGGCACTTTGATAGAATTCAATAGCTCTCTTCAACTTACCTTGCTCTTGTAATAGGCAACCAATATTGTGACGAACTTCAGCTAGTTGAGGATTGATTTCTAGAACCCGATAATACGTTTCTAGCGCTTCGTCAATTCTATTTTTCGCCATTAGCACATTGCCCAAATTATTTAGAAACGATGGACGATCAGGAGCGTTTCGGACAGCTTGTTGGAGAAGTCCCGTGGCTATATCCAATTGCCCCATCTGATAGGCCGTAATACCGAGTAAATTTAAGGCATCAGGGTTTTTGGGAGAGATTTTTAGAATTTGATTAGATAGCCGAACCACTTCCTGAACACGACCACTATTGTAATGTGCGATGGCGTTTTCTAGCATAGTGCGTACGTCAAATTCTGACATTAGAAGTTCCTTCGCCGTGATGAGTCATTTGAAGCAGATATGATGGGCAATCGCTGCAAATCAAAACCATTGTAACAATTATTATATGAATCTACGTATCATTTTTACGAGTAGTTCGGGGGCTTTTCGAGCATAGCAGATTATGGTTAGGTTAATTTCCGTCAGCTTTGAGCTTCGAATCAAATTTGGAAGCATTTTTTCAAAGAATGATGTACAGATTGAAAAACAGAATCCCAATCTCCAATACACTTCTGTCGGAAAAGAACCATGGAAGGATACCAAGGCGAATCAGTACGGTCAATCATCCACCGCCAACTTGGAACATAGTTCAACAACGTCCACACTGGTTTACCTAGTGCCCCAGCCACATGCACAGCCGTGTTTGAAGTTGAAATAATTAAATCCAAAGCCGCAACTTGGGCGGCAAAATCATCTAAGCTTTCAAGTGAATTGATCTCTTCATCATAGTAGACCTGTATGCCCGTTTGCTGAGTGAATTCCTCAATTTCCCGTTTTATATCTCCATACTGTAGACTAATAAAGAAAAAATCCTCTTGAGATAGCACCAATTCCCAGTTTGCCAGCGACGCGCTCTTTAACTTCCCCGCACTGTCGTTTGTACTTTTCCAAGAAACGCCAATCAGCAGTTTTTCACCAGAAATTTTCTGATATTTTTCCCGAAGTATCTTGGTTTTCTGCGGACAAGCTTTGAGATAGGCTTGGTACTTGGGAAAGCTTTCTTCATCAGGTAGCAACCATTGGGGCAAACTGGCTATAGGACATTGGAAATCGATGGAGCTATTAAAAAGTAGCGAATCAGGTGGGTTCTGAGCAGAAACAAAATCAATACCTGTATAAGAACGCTGAAAAATTGGAATCAGACGCTTACCTGTTTCTACGAAGACTTGGCAGGCTTGCTGCTGAAGTTTTGGCAATAAAGAGGCGAACATAATTTGATCACCGATGCCTTGTTCTAGCCAAACAAGAATTGATCTATCAGTTAGTGAACTACCATCCCATAGCGGTTGTGGAAATGTTCTTTTATTTTCAGACTCAAATTCTGCCTTTTTCCATCGCCACTCATGGTGTTTCCAACCCTCGAAAAACCTGCCTATTGTAAGTAAAGTCATCGAATAATGAGAGTGAGCTTTTGCATCATCCGAATCTATTGATAACGCACGTTGGTACGATTGTAAAGCCTGCTTAAAATCTCCTTGACGATGTTGTGCACTACCTAGATTAAAAAACGCTTCAAAATGATTGGGATCAATATTAATAGCGCGATTATATAAAATGATTGACTTATCTATTTCCCCTTCTTCTAACAGAATACTACCGAGATTCGTATAAGCCTCCGGGAAATCCGCATTCATTATTAGTGCACGTCGAAAGCAACATGTTGCTTTTTCAATTTCCCCTTGCTTTTGTAAGACCAGACCAAGATTATTATAGGTTTCAGAAGACTTGGGATTCAACTGCAGTGCTCTTTGAAAATGCTCAATCGCCTGATTCAACTTTTCCATCTTCATGCAAACCACACCAAGATTAGCCTCAGCCTCAAAATATCTAGGATTAACTTGTATGGCCTTTTGATAATAGGAACAGGCTTCATTATATTGGCCAATTTCTTGAAACGCATTGCCAAGGTTATTATACGCTTGAGCGAAATTGGGATTAATAGCGACAGATTTTTTGTAACATACAATAGATTCTTCCGTCTGCCCTTGTTCTTGTAATAATAACCCTAGATTGTAGAACGCCGGATAATCGGGCAAAATGACAATCGACTTTTGAAAGTGGCTGTAAGCTTCGTCAGTTTGTCCCTGTAGTCTGAATAGATGTCCAATATCATTCCAAATGCTATGGTCGTTCGGAGTAATTGATAATAATTGCTGGTATGCATTGATCGATTCTTGTAATTGTCCGAGATGTTGTAGGATAGCAGCTAAAGATTTATGAAAAAGGGGTTGGGCGTCGTCAAATTCAATTGCACGTCGAACCAACTTCGTAGCTTTTTGAGGTTGATTCTTTCTAAATGCGATGAGACCAAGTAGGTATATTGTAGAAGCATGTTGTGAATTAATAGCAAGTATTTGATCGCATATCTTTTCTGCTTGCGCCGACTGATTCGTTCGATAAAAGATTATTGCTTCTCGCAATTTTCCATCAAGTTTTGAGGATGATAAAAATAGACCGGCAAGTTCCTGGTCGAAATCTTGTTTTTTGCTTTTGTTATCTACCATTACATTCGGATCAAGCACAATTTTAGCCAATTTAAGCTATTATGAATTTACGCGCGAATGCTAATATACCCTTTTAGCTTACCTAAGCTGTCTGGTTTAATATAGTACGAACATAAAATGTAGATCAATTTAACATTGATCCAATTTCAATTACCTCACACCTTGACAATCGAAACGGAAATCATAAAACGAATAGACTTAGAGGACAGCTGCTCTTATTTGGAAATTCAATCCGGCAACACCCTATCCACTTCTTTAAACAATTGAGGGCGACCTTTTTCATTAAGGGAGGTTCCAATTATTATGGATTCCAAAACGAGTTTGTCGTCTGGGTACCTGTATATATCCTGCAAGAATTTGAATCTTATCTTCGAAACCCTCTCTAAGTTTAACCCAATCCAGAAGTTATCGTTACTTTGCAATGGAAACTTATAGTCTAGTTCTGCTCTAACCACAACTAGGTTAACTTTTTGTTTCGCGAGTTCGGCAAAGTTGATCCCTAGTTGTTTTAGATATCCATGCCGAGCATGTTCCAAATAGTTCTGATAAACGGCATTGTTCACATAACCCTGCATATCGCATTCGTAATCCCTAACTTGAAAATCGATTTTAAATTTATATACCATCAACATTTCCCCGTCTACGAACCTTAAGCTCATATTTCACAATCCCCTTATCATTTTCGCCTTCTTAGTCAATCAGATGTACTCTAACCTTTTCAAGCAGGGGAGAATTTTTCCTTATAATGAGTGGTGAAATAGACTTCCTAGCGATATGTTAATTTAGGTTCTTGTCCTCTCTCTTTGAGGCCACCGACGACAATTTTATGGTTCGGTGTTTCCAAAGGCGTATCAATTGGACGTGTTTCCGTCGTATGGTAGCCAATTCGCACCGATTTTCGCCATTTCCTCGTTCGATTGACATCCGACCAGTGAATCGTATAATAGCTGAAGAAAATCACATCTCCCGCTTTTGCGGGTATAGCAACTGTTTTGATCTTGTCCGGATGATACTTTTCGGGAGGAAGATGCGGGCGGGTATGGTCTCCTGTGACATGTTCGAGTGGACCATCTTTATGACTTCCCGGAACTACGTGAAGACACCCACTCTCAACCGGTGTATCATCAAGATGCACAAGGCAGTCAATGAAATCGGGGCCGTCATGTGGATAGAAAGGATAATCCTGATGCATTGGGAAAGGAGTACCCAATTCAGGAGGTTTCCCATGAAGCATTGTGTGATGCCATTGCACATTTTTTCCAATTAATGATTGAATTGCTCTGATGAGATTTCCATGAAAAATAATCCTCCCCCATGTAGCCGAATAGAATTGAGGATTCGAAATAAAAATAGCCTTCGTATTTTGGCGTTCTTCTTCCAACAGATAATGGTCCCTCCATGGTCCGCGCCAACCAATACTATTTTCACCCCACCATTCCTTGATGATCCAGTTCATTTCAGTTTGGAGCTCCTTTACCTCCTCCACGGTGAACAGCCCTCCAATTTTGACATAACCATCTTGTTCATACATCATAATTTGTGCTTTAGGTAACATATCTTTCTCTTTGATGAGTCCGTTTGTATGAGTAAAAGGTCATCACCAGTTCTTCTCACTTACTTTAGTAAAGATTGGATATACTACAACAAGAATGCGGCATACTCGGAGGAAATCTGGTCAAATGTGACATGATGAAAAATCATGTAAGAAAAGGAAATTAGACAATAACAGCGTATGGTAATTACCAAACAGATAGAACTATTGAACTAATATAATTCCAATTAGAAAAACCAGTAAAAGACAAACAGGTTCAGGAACTTTTCACTTCCTTATGAGGCACTGGCGTATGAGAAATCAAGTATCTTCTTCCAATCAGATCGAACACCTGAAACCACACGACTTCCAAGCTATTTTAGGTTTACTAATCCAGATCTATCCCTCGTGGAAACTTGGTATGGCTATCGGTTTTCACGTCGCTTAAATCTGCATCGGATAAATTTGCCAACTGCAAGTCAACACCACTCAAGTTTGCTCCAGTAAGGCGCGCCTTACTTAAATCAGCCTTTCCTAATACAACTTTGCTCAAATTGGCATTACTCAAATCCGCACCCGACAAATCTGCATCGTGCAGGTCTGCTCCCTGCAAATTTGCGTTCTGAAATTTCACTCGTTTCAATAGTGCATTTTTCAAACTAGATTCATGCAGGTCCGCACCACTCAAGTTTGCGTCATTCAACCTACTGTAGCTTAAATCCGATTTTCTTAAATTCGCACCACTGAAATCCGCTTCAAACAAAAAGGCACGACTCAAATCGGCATGTTCAAGATTAGCCCCACTTAAGTCAACATGTGTCAAGTTCGCATTCTTCAGATTAGCATTTTTCAGGTTGGCTTTGGGTGCGAATGAATATTCCTTATCGTTGATAGTTTTTTTCATCAATTTCACCTAGATTGATACAATCATTTATTATTCTCACAAATACTAATAAAACAACCAGTCCTAACAGCAATGTATCGCTCATTTACTACTCGCCTAAAACTACTAGTGAAACAACTCACTTTCACTTTACACGATCACAATCAGGTTGATTGTTGTCTTCCGTGGCGTAACCTTGGTGCAAGAAGTCCAATGCTTTTTTGTAGCTACGCTTTTCAAGATAGTGACGTAGTTGTGAAGGAGCGGATAATCCTATTTCCTGTTGCAGTTGTGTTAGCCGTGTTATATTTTCGAGGATATTTTCTTTCTTAGCAATACGTTCGAACATGGATTCCAATTCGATTTTCAGTTCTTCAAATGATCCTGCTTCCACGTGGAATTCCTCCAAATTTTTCATTTATTTTACACTACACAATTAACTATAACCACAGATTTTCTTGAAAAGCTTCAATCTGGTGGCTACACTAGCGAAACATGGCGACAAGTATTTTTCGCACACAGACTCCAGGCGAAACCCAAAATATCGGTGAAGAAATAGGCAAGCAACTTAGACAAGGCGATCTTGTTGCGCTTATTGGTGATCTCGGCACAGGCAAAACCTGCTTAACTCAAGGGATTGCTAGGGGAGTTGGCGTCTATTCAAACCAAATTGTTAACAGTCCATCCTATACGCTCATCAACGAGTACGCTGGCAAAATCCCAATTTATCATGTCGATCTGTACCGGCTCCAAAACCATGATGAAATCCTAGATCTTGGGCTTGACGAATACCTGAAAGGAAACGGTATCTGTATCATTGAGTGGGCGGACAAGCTAGGATCTCTGCAAATTGACCATACCAGAATTCAAATTACATGGTTGAGCGAAATGACACGGGAAATTGAAATCCAGATTCCTTAAGGCTCGCCAATCTGTGCAATTGCATCTAAATAATCTGAAATCTGCTGCCGATACCTAACAGGAATACAATCCCTCCGTATCGCCTTGGCATAATTCTGTTTGGTGTTCAGATGTGCTTGTCGAAATGAAACGTATTCGAGTTCAATACTACCGTCATAACTCTGATGCACGAAAACGTACGAAAGTCCCTATCGATCAGATAAAATAACATTTAGTTTAAAAGCGATAGCACTGGTGTTATGGAACGAGATAAAACCTCCATCCAACCGTGCTTGAGTCGATGTGCCTTGCATGATAGCAGACTCTTTTTTATTCGGCGTCCAGCGATTCTCATTACTTTGAATGCCTACCCCTTGCACATCATCAGTTCCAGACTCCTGACCAGCATTTCCGCTACTATCAGCAATACTACTACTTTGATTCATTTCGATCCATGCCAGTGCGATGCGCTTTCGGCTTTCCCGAATCTGAATCAGAGTGTTCTCCATTGCGGCTAAACGTTGCTAAAGTCTCTACCATACGCTTCAATTTCTCCACACTGACGACCTCTGATTGCAAGTCGAAAAATTCACCCTTAACATCATCGGTCATATCATTCTGTCCACGAGCCGCTGCAATCTGCTGTAATTTCCGCTTTAACTTGATCACTTGTTCAGCACCAAAACCACCAATTTGATTAGCAAGTTTATCAAAATCCAAGGCCAGATCAACCATAGGTGTGTCAGTTACTTCATAGATAGCCCTTCAGGTTTCCTTGAGTCGACCTGTTATCTGCACCCTGAGTCGACGAACCTGATCGCGGAGTCGACTCAGACTGGCCTGAGCTCTTTGACTTGTAATTTGCTTTGCCTGTAACTTTATTGACCGTTTCCCGGATCTTGGCTATCAACGGCCCTTCATCAGTAGAATCTATGAGCAACTCCAATTGATTAACAGTTTGACCAATAGCTTGCCGCTCCACTGCGGTTAGCGACCCAAGAAGCTCGTACCTCTCGGTAATGAAGACAGATAGACAAATTAAGAAAACCGGGAATGGGATCAACTTCCATAAAGCAGGAACTCCCAATGGGAAGTCGGAGGATAAAACAATTTTCTCAGGCTTATTTGCCGCATCACGCAATTGAGCTGTATCAAAGTCGAAACTGGCTTTTTTACGCATAATCTAAACTGCTGTACTCAACCGATCTTTTAGTTCCAAACGATCATCGGCAATCCTGACAACTTTCAGAAGATCCAGTTTTCGTGAAGCAATCACAACCAAGATTCCAGTAAATAAAACGATTAATGAATTGACAGGCAAATGGACAAACCGATTAATTAGCAATAGCCTACCATCGTTAATCCACATACTCCATAACACGCACAATTTTGAATGAGCTAACCTTGATACAAACTAGAGCCAACTTGTTGACAACAGCCGATCTGTCTTCCATGATCTTAAGCTCTGCGCTTTTTCTTTCGTTTCTTTGGAGTTTGTTTTGGGGGAACATCCTGCAACCGTGGTTCAGGGAGCAGTTCGTCCGGAATCTCGATTGGTCGTTTTCTCGACCAGAATACCAGAAGAATTCCAACCGGAATCAATAACAAAACACTGATTAATTGAGATCCAGAAAAGCCGAATGGCATCTGGTCAGAAAATTCCAATTTATTGAAAATGGGAAAGATATGACCATCCTGCCAATAAACATATCTTTCATTTCTACGCCAAAATTCAATGATAAACCGCTCAACACCGATATAAATTAGAACAAGACCGGATATAACACCAGGAACCCGTTCAAGTTTTTTCCGAAAACGCCAAAACAGGCTAAAGGCAACTACCATCAGCAAAAAATCGTAAAGCGGAGTAGGGTAAACGCTAAACACCTCCCCGCTGATCCGATCAATAGTCGGCTTAATTCCTGCAGGAAACTCCATACCCCAAGGCCAAGGTAAAGTACATCTTCTCCCATAACAACCATCGCCAGCCAACAAACACCCAATACGCCCAATTCCAATACCAAGTAGCAATAAGGGACCTATGGCGTCAATTATTGGTAGCATCGGACTACCAGATCTATAAATCGTATATAAAATAGCCACCGAACCAGCGATTAAACCACCATACAATACCAAACCACTGGATGAAAAGAAGGCACTCAAATCTTGAAACTCAATGACATAGTAAATTTTCGCTCCAAGAACCCCAAAAACAACAGCACGGAAAACTATTGAATAGGCAAGCTGGACATCAATATTTTTCCGAGGAAATTCACGTTGCAGACCAACCAAAGCCGTCAGAAATGCAAGTGCCATCATAATCCCGTAGGAATGGATTCCAATCGGGTAGGGTCTCCCCAAAATTGTAATAGTACCGAAATCATATAACGTCGGAAACATGCCTAAGAGAACCTTTTGAATTTAATATAAATCGACCTTAAACAATTAATGCAACTATCATAGCATGGCTTCAAAACACATCGCAAAGAGAAATACGGCCGTTAATCATAACTGGGACAACATCAACTAGATCAACTCGTGAACAAAATTCTAGATCACTCTCCAAACCAATACTAGTCAAATAACGACCGTGATCACTGTTTTGGATTGATTCAAATACCTGCTGGTGATGTGTCTGGAATAGAAGCTGGGAGGTCTTGGCCGCGTCAGTGAGACAAACATCATTCTGACCTTGACAAAGGGCGTTAACACACGAGCCAGCGAAAAGTGCATCCTCCGTACAAAATTGTCCTTCACGACCAGAACAAACAAAAATAATATGATTATTTGCCTGATCAAGAACACGGATCAACGCACCCAAGTTGAGGAATGATCCAATAAACACTTGCTTGGCGGACATACAAGCGCGCATGGTTCGCGTACCGTTTGTTGTCGTGATTACAACTGACCTACCAGAAACAACAGATCTTCGGTATTCAGATGGCGAATTGCCCAAATTGAAGCCATCAACCAGTTTGCCATAACGTTCACCACCAATTAACATATTCGGTTGTTTCTGACGGATGGCGAAGGCTCGTTCTGGTGTCAGCACAGGTTTGATATATGTTGCACCATTCGCAATGGCAAACGTAATTGTCGTCGTTGCACGCAAAATGTCTATGACGACAACAGTTTTGCCTTCCAGACATATTGACGACAACAAATCTGGAGAGAAAATGACATCAATAGATCTAATCATTGGGTAGATAGTCTCCGACCATCAAGCACTCTCCAGCACCAATTGCGGCTTTTAATGCCAGAAGCACAACCAGTTTAGGATTCCTCCCAGTAAACGAACGCTTCGTCTCAGCAAACGTTCCATAATCTGCTATCCATTCAAAAATAATAATGGTACACTTCCAGATGCCATTATTCACTTTCCAAATGTCGCCAGAAGTTTTTTCACATTTTTACGAATGAGATCCCGCAACTAATCAAGTGTTGGGTTCCATACATCCGGATTGGTATTTTCAGGTTTTAATGCTTGAATTTTTGCATCTAAACATTGGGTAAAAAACTTGTCTTCGGAGGTATCGCACTTGGACATTGATCGAATTCAAACTCTCCTCAAAGAAAATAATATTTCCGCTTGGCTACTTTATGACTTTCGAGGTATTAATCCGATCGCACAGAGTATTGCCGGACTTCTGGGCCGAAAAATCACACGCCGCTGGTTCTGCTATCTTCCTTCGACAGGCAAACCATTTTGGTTGATTCACCGAATCGAACTTTCGCATTTTTATGACGTACCTGGAGAAATCCAACCTTACTCCAGTTGGTACCAGCTCCATACGGCACTTGGACAGATGCTTACACCTGAATCAAGGATCGCTATGGAGTATTCGCCGAACGGGGCAATTCCCTACGTCTCCCGAGTCGATGGTGGAACACTTGAATTGATCCGGTCTTTTGGCGTTGACCTGTGTTCTTCGGCAGATTTAGTGCAGTTGATAGACGCTTGCATTTCTCTAGATCAATACGCTGGACATCTTGAATCGGCGAAATGTATTTTGCAGGCCAAAGACTACGCATTCAAATGGATAGGAGATCAAACACGACGAAGTCAATCCATTACCGAATATGATGTGCAACAAATCATTCTAGATCAATTTGATAGAATGGACCTCATTACCGACCACCCGCCTATTGTTGCCGTAAATGCAAACAGCAGCGACCCTCATTATTCACCATCACCAACAAAACATGAACCGATCAATCAAGGCGATTTTGTCTTAATTGACCTGTGGGCAAAACAGAAGAACCCAGATGCCATCTTTGCTGATACGACGTGGACAGGTTTTGTTGGCAAGAAAACACCAGATAAAATTAGTGAAATCTTTGACATTGTCCGTCAAGCCCGAGACTTGGCTATTGAATTCATAACAGAACATGTTGAAACAGGAAACAAAGTTTACGGATACGAAGTTGATGATGCCGTTCGTAACTTTATTTGCCAACACGGTTATGGCGACTTTTTCCCTCATCGTACTGGTCACAACATTGGCACACATATTCACGGCAACGGAGCGAATATCGACAATTACGAGACGATGGATCAGCGTTTACTAGTTCCAGGCACCTGCTTTTCGATTGAGCCGGGCATTTACCTTAACGATTTTGGCGTTCGTACAGAGATTAACGTTTTTTTAGCTTATCCAGAGCAAGGCGGCGTAAAAGTGACAACCGTCCCAGTTCAAAATCAGATATTAAGGCTGCTGTAACTTGGTAATTCCGACGCTTCAAATCAGCCATGATATTGTTGAAAAACGTTTGGCAACTAATCATCCACTGTAGCGGATTTAAATTGCCAGACTCAACCAAGCCAGCCACACCAAGTCTATAAACCAAGTAATATTTATCTCCTCGAATGTGTTTTTCTGGTACGAAGGTTTTAGCGGGATCATCCCGGGAGGCCCCATCCGTTTCAAAGACCCAGAAAAAATAGTCCTCGTTATGACCAAGATAACCAATTTCCACATCAATCCTGTGTAATTGATCAGAAGGTATGCTGGTAACGCCGAATCCACGTCTCAGGATCTGCGGATAAATTGAGCAAATAAAAATCTGCTCAAAACCAAGCGGTTGACGAACTATGTTGACACACTCTAGAAACCTTTCCCATTCCGCTGGTTTTAAACCCAGACACACTTTTCCAAAAACCGCGTCGCGAAGACCCGTTATTTCAGCGAGTGAACCCTGATCCAATAAAGTGAGGCGTTCGATAAGTTTTCGCACCCTGTTGCGTTTGATGGAACTGTGCCAGAACAACCAATGACCAAATTGTTTCCAAATCTGTACACTCAGGACCTTTTTAAGGGACAGTTGCTTTAATTTTTCAGCCAGCGCTTTCATGCGACGATTAGTCGCACCTGCAACTTTATTTCTCAAGACTCCACCCCAATAAACCTAATCGAGATCCGACATTCTCACTGCTGTTTTCTTCTTGCTTGTTTTACGCTGCGTGTGCTAGAATAGGCAGCGTTTCAGCCGGAGTGGTGGAATTGGTAGACGCGCTGGATTCAAAATCCAGTGGGCCTTGGCCCGTGTCGGTTCGAGTCCGACCTTCGGCATTAGAAACTTTACACTGAAATGGCATCGCTTCTTACATGCGAATTTCGCGCCAGCCTAAATTCACTCGAACTGTTCGAGCAACTCGCCAGCTTCTCGCCCCTCTTCCGTACCCGGGTACCTCTCTACCAATTGACGTAAAATTTTGTAGGTATCGCTGTTTTTGGACTCTTGCTCCCATTGGAAATGCGCTAACTTCAGCATAGTCTCAGGAATCATTATTCCATGCGGCGCAAGTTCGATAATACGTCGCAGACACATAGTAGCCTGTTTGAAATCCTCTTTCTCTGCAAACTGTAGGAACTTCTGCCTGTATACTTCAGCGAGACGCTGATATGCTTGAAGCTTTATTCGCAAATCATGGAAACCTTCAACCAGTCGTGTATTGGCAAAAACAGCCTGATCCCAATCCTCTGTCCGTGATGCAATCTCAGCTAAAACCCGAAGAGAGTAAACAGTCTCAGAAGGATGTTTGGCCTGATTGACTTTTTGACGCAAACTCGATTTCAGTTCTGAAAGTTTGCCACGCGCTTCTATCTCGGTGATTAGACCTTCCTCAAAATCCATCATTCGTTGGGATGCCCGACGCTGGATCTCCGGATTCGGATTAGCAGTAATGAGATAGATCAGAAAATCGATGGCTTTATCCCTCTGATTCATCTGCCAGTACAGTTCCAGCAAACGTATCATGGCTTCTTGCCCTTGATGGGTTTGTGGATACTTTTCAGCAAGTTCTTTGAGGATGAATTCTGCTTTTTCAAAATCGAGATTTTGCGAATGGAGATTAGCAATCTCCACATGAGTTTCTACGGTAAGTTGGTCTGGATAGGTATCTTTAACCAATCGGTCAAGCATTTCGATCGCGCGCTCATACTCTCCCAGCTGCCGGTAACATTCGGCAGCATCTCGGAGAGACCGTCTAGCTTCGTGATGCCCACGGAACTCTCCTGCTATTGTAAATGCTTCAATCGCTCCTTGAAGATCTCCCTGCTGCTTGCGGATATCACCCTTAATCCGCATGACATGGAGGATGTCAGGATGAACAGGTGCTGACACAATAGCTTGATCACATATCTCCAAGGCAAGGTCAAATTCCCTCATTCTGTGGTAAGTATCAGCCAGATGAACCAGCACTTCAACGCGGCGTGGATAAATTTTCTGTAACCCCTGTAAGATGGTTAAAGATCTGTCCAACTTGTTTTGCTCACGGTAGTGTTCACTGAGACGAATTGGGCTATGAATCGCCGACTCATGCAACGGATAATTTTTCACCAGAAAATCAATTCGTTTTTGAGCTGACTCATACCGATTGCGCTGTAGATCGGCATCAATTGCAAGTTCTAAAGCCTCAATTGGGTGATAGCCGCCAACCAGTTTGGTAGTAATTTCATCTACGATCTCATCGACCTGATCGTAATCTTGCTTTTCCACCATATGGCGAAGTTGCCAAAGCATGATCTCTGCACGTTCTCGTGGATGTGAAGCTCGCGCTTTCGCCTGTTCACGGATTGCCCGAGCCTGTTCGACTTCGCCAATAGCCTCATAAACCTCGCTTAGCTTCATCAATGCCCATTTTGCTTCCCACCGCCAAGGATCATAAGCCATTAACCGTTTACACTCGTCAATGACAATATCAAATTTTCCTTGACGAAATAACTCTTCGATCTCTTCAATTGGCCGTGAAACAAAATCGTCATCTTCAGCGATCTGTATCTCTGGCAGCTGTTCTTGCGCCGACAGAAACAGAAAAGGTAAGAACATAAACATAACGCTAAAGAGACATAGGAAAGGAATACTTTTCATTATTTTTCCACCCCAAGAGGTTTCAATTAGGCAAGTGATTACCGCGTATGAAGCGACAAATTTCCCGTTAGTGTCAAGCGCTTTTGCTGGGTAAAGGTTCGCGGGCGCGTAAATCCTTCGCCAGTAGGACCGGCAATTGTCATGGAGAGAAACCCTTCGCCACCAAATCCGGCACCAGCTGTAGACGGCGCGTTGGCAACCAGTACGCTGACATTTAAGGCTTGAGCGTATCGTGTCACTCTTGACATCAAATTGGTATGAATCATGGCAGTGTGTTTACGGTTTCCATCTGCTACCAGTGCACCTTTAACCGCATCATCAAAGTTTTGAACTCGCACCACCGGTAAAATCGGCATCAAATATTCATCAATAACAAAAATGTGATCTTTGTTCACCTCCGCAATGATAGCAACAACGTCTGCGGACGCGTTAATCTCAGCAGCATTCAGAATCACCGTTGCGTCTTTACCAATAAAGTCTTTTTCCGCTCCATCCTTAAGCAGTGTTTCAACAGATCGAAGTTCATTTGCACTAAGGAGGTACCCCCCACTCCGTTTCAACTCTTGCATGACATCATTGGCCACAGAGTCAACGACAAAAAGCGATTTTTCGCCGATACAGAGGAGATTATTATCGAAGCTAGTACCTGTAATAACATCCTTGGCAGCTTTAGTCAGATCCGCAGATTCATCAATGACAGCTGGAGGATTCCCGGGCCCCGCTGTAATGGCCTTCTTGCCGCTGGTCAATGCGGCTCTAACAACACTGCTTCCCCCAGTTGCCACTACCATGGCAATATCATCGTGATCCATTATCTCCTTTGCTGTACGAAGCGTTGCATTTTGAACAGCAGTTAAAAGGTTGGGGGGACCACCAGTACTGATAATAGCGTCGTTAATTATACGCATAGTTTCGACCGTACACTTTTGCGCATTTGGATGAGGACTGAAAACAATTGAATTTCCGGCAGCAACCATGATAACCGCATGATTAATAACAGTTGAAGTCGGGTTGGTCGTTGGTGTAATAGAGTTAATGACACCAAACGGTACATATTCAATCAAAAGTGTGCCGTCGTCTCCAGTTGTTGCCTCAGAAATAAGATCTTCCATTCCAGGCGACATACTGGCAGCACCTTCGTTTTTCTGACGCTTATGATCTACGACACCCATTCCCGTATCTTCGACTGCAAGCTGGGCCAAAGAAAGGGCATTGTCAAGCCCCGCTTGTCGGATGGCCGCAACGATCCCTTCCCGTTTCGGCTTTCCAAGCTGCATCAATTCAGCTTGCGCTGTTTTCGCTGCTGCTACTGCCTGACCAACCGTTGAGAAAACGACTGATCCGGAAGGTATTAGCGTTTTAAGATCAACGCTTTTGTCCTGCAGCATACTTTGGTCGCGAACATTCTGGACAACTTGTGAGACAATCGCTTCGATTTGCTCCTTTGTGATTTCTGCCATCTAGTCCTCCTAAGAACGACAAGCACAAAATGATCGAGACTACCTTTAAATGCTAACTATGGTAGAATTTGAATCATTAACCTGTTATTTGCTCAGGATCGTTTCAACTTCCGTATGCGGGCGTGGGATAACATGGACAGAAATCAGTTCACCGACAGCACGAGCCGCTTCGGCACCAGCTTCAGTTGCAGCTTGAACCGCACCAACATCACCACGAACCATAACAGTAACCAATCCACCGCCAATTTGCTCCTGACCAACGAGCGTAACCGGTGCCGCTTTGACCATCGCGTCAGCTGCATTGATCGAGCCAACGAGTCCACGTGTTTCAATTAATCCCAGTGCTTCTCCAGCCATATTTTACATCTCCTCCAATATTGACATCACTTCAAGTTTTGCTATTTGA
>DTUY01000320.1:19236-50843 GCA_012963885.1 Candidatus Poribacteria bacterium
TTTGCTATTTGAATTAGTATTTAAGTCTAGTTTGACGTATTATTAAGGACTCCCAATCCTACCATCTTCATGGGAAGAAGATCCATGGAAATCGGCTATCTTTTCACCTGTTGTGACAAGGCACTAAAATACTTCTGGATCTGGTCGCGATACTGTAGAGGTATCTCTGTAACTTGACCTGAACGCATACCTAACTGCATCTGCTGGATCACTTGCAACAGCCTGGAATCCAGATCCGGCAAAGATTTGTTAACCCTATTTGACTTGGCCGTTTCGCCTTTTCGCTTCCTGCTAACTTCTTTTTTCCATAATGATTTCGAACTGTCAAGCAGACGTGTCAAGATTTCTTTCTGTTTATCAATCACTTCTTGATCTAAGTTACCGCGTTGCAGCTCACTCTCAACCCGCTGCATCTCTTCAGAAACAGGCCGCAGATCGCCAAGGACCTCAGACAGATTTCCCATCAATTCCGCCAGCCGTTCGGTGGCTTCTCGGATCATCTGTTGTTCTTGTGCTAACCGTTCAAGCGTTTGCTGCATATTGGGTGTCTGACCTTGCCGACGCATCTGCTGGTGAAGTTGTTGCGCAAATTCATTCAGATTCCTCTGATTTTCGGACAGTTGCTGTAACTGCTCCATCATCTGATCCAAACCGGATGAGGACATTGACATCTGCTGGTTCATCTGATCCATCGTTTCAAGCAGATCAGAGATAACCTGATTTAGGCTGGCAAGTCCCTGTTTTTGAATCGGGGTTGCCAGACTCGGCTTTCGATCTTCCAAAGCTTTTGCCGATCTGGTCAGTTGATCGCTGGCACCATTGAGACGCCAGACAATCTGTGGGTTTATGCCCATCTGCTGTTTGCCCAGTTCCCATAGTTGACTTGCCAGTAGATCAATCCCCTGTGCGATATGAATTTCGCTTGCGGCTAAATTCTGTAGTTGCAATACTTCGCCATCAATGTAATCGCCCCGCCCAGTCCGCAGTATATCTTTGGTCGCATCAGCAGTTTCCTCATGTGTTCGTGAAAGGTACAGCCCCGTCCTGACAGCCACCCGGATTTCTGCCAGCATCTGATCCGCGTTTGCTCCTTCCATGAATTCCATCGCATTATCAAGCCCCTGATGGAGCTCAGTCAGTCCTTGCATAGCTTTCTGACTCGATTGCCGTGCCTCTGACAACTGGAATTGACGTAGTTGAGAACTTGTCTGGGTGATTTGCTCAGCAATTTTTTGATCTTTCGAAAACTGGCTGAGACGTTGGACTTCATCCCCAATCCGCTTCAAACTTGGCTGCTCCGACATCTCACTGCCAACCTGGTCTAGTTTCATCTGCAATTCCGACAATCCGTACTTGACTTTCTCCTCTCGCACAGCCAGATTTTTTCCTTCCTCGGAGATCTGACGGTTGGTCATCTGATCGATCTGTTCACTAATCTGTTTTTGTCGTTGAACCAACTCATCAGCCTGCTTGACTGCGGCTTCTAACTTCTGTTGTAAAATTAGCTGTTTGTACAGCGAGGTTAATCGGTCTAGCTGCTGTACAAACTGTTCCTGGCTGACATTCGCTTCCTCAAGACGACGTTCTTGATTCAATAATTGTTGTTCACGCAAAGCTTCCGATAATTTTTCAAGTATTTCTTTGTGTTCATCTGATAACGCCTGATCCATTAACTGCTGTAGTTCTTGATATTTCTCGACGGTTTCTTGATTGAGGAGTTGTTGATTTTCTATTTGATTGGTGAGTTCTTTAACTTCCTCAATTCGATCTTTTACGCTACGTTCAATCTGTTTCTGATTTTCAATGAATTGCTCAATTAATTTCTCATCTTTGACAGTTAGTTCCTGGCTTTTCTTAATTTTATCGATCAGCCCCTCTACCGCTGCTTCAGTTTCAGATTGTTGCTCAAAAACAGCCTCAAGCCCTTGAACACTAGCCTCTTGTTTGGACTCAATTTCGTCGAATATTTCTGCTAACGAAGGAAAACGGATAGTAAAAGTAACAGATTTTCCGACACGTCCAATCACATCAATTGCTTCGGCATGATAGGAAACCACATCCCCCGGAAAGAGGTGAAGCAAGTCGACATCCCACGAGAACTCGGTAATTACACTCGATAAGGACGGGTTCAAATCTTTAACTGGTATCGACGGTTCACCTCGATCCTGCCCTTCAACACGATACACAATCTGAACCAACTTGACACCATAATCATCAACTGCTGATGTTTTCAGACTCACCATCATTGAGTCATCGAGTACCACATCCTTACCGGGTATAAGGATCTCAATTCTCGGCGCCTGATCCTCAATAGCGTTGATTGTGTAGCGGGTTGGATCTGAATTGGTCACGCCATCAGCGTCTACCAATTCAAGGTAATATTCTTCACTTTCTTGAATGATGAAATCGCCCGTCATACAAGTTCCATCTATTACCTTCAACAAAACAGGATCAGATTCGCCAAAGACCAATTTGGCTTGCACTATCGGTTTACTGCCGTTGCCTTCAAAACCAACCCGTGTACCTATGAGAGTGTTCACATCACCGAAATTCTCCTCAAGCAACTCAGGCGATAATCCTGTATATACAGGAAAATTAAGTTTCAGTTGGAATCGGGTGAGAGCGGGTTCACGCCTAACCCCAACCTGAAATGTATCGGATCGTGTTCCTTTTGAAGCAATATAATATTCAAGAGATTGGGTGACGTTTTTAATGTCGCGATGATAAGCGATTTCATTGATTGTCCGCAACATGTTTATATCATGCCAAGTGCCGTTTTTTGATCGGTAAAAAATATCGACTGAAGCACCAAAAGTCCCTGTTACTTTGGCCGAAAATCCCACGTCGCTCCCGGATTCAATTAAAATATTGCCAGGTTGAACATCCGAAATTTGCACCACAACCACATCAATTGGATTTTTGGGGATCTCTTCAAATACCAATGCAAAATCCCTAATTGAATTTGGGAAGATCCAAGTTGTGATCACAAGTAACAGGACAGCAAACAGGGTGAGAATCGCGTTTTTCTTGTGAAGCGACAATTCGCTTTGGAAAACACGTTTCAGGTCAATTTGACTCAGTGACTGGTGTGCCTGCCAAATCAGTTTTTCAATAAACGCAACCGAATAACCGAATTGATTTCTTTCGATCTCAGGCCTCAGCTGGACAGCACTTGAAATACAATTTTCAATTTCAGGATGGCTACTTTCAACATATGCCGAAACGCGGTAATATCCAAGTTTTCGAAACAGTGAACAAACAAGGTGACGATACCCAAACCCAATACAAATTCCGGATACAGTTATAACCAGTGCCATTCGCATTAAGCGGGGCAAAGGGATCATTTGATCAATCAACAAAGCAATTGAAAATGAGATAATAATTACCGAAAGCCACCGCAAGAAATTTTGCGAAAAGGTTAGTAATCGCCATTGAACCAAGATCGATTGTAGTCGAGAAAGAATTGTTTGGTAAGCCTTATCAACGCCACTTAATGAATCTGGTTTGTTGATCATATTATCAATATGCTTCCCTTGTCAATGCGTCAAAGCATAAACCGAGATGTTAACAGCCATTTTGGCAGCCAGTTCTCGGAGACGAGGTGAATCGTCAGGGTGGATCTTCTGATCCTCAAGACCATCACCAATATCAGCACTATACGCGTAGAACACTACCATTCGACCTTCATGAAAAATTCCAAATCCCTGGGCTGGTTCACCATCATGCTCATGAATTTTAGGCAATCCCGGCAAATCATAGAAACAATGATAAATATCGTGGTTATTTGGAATCGGCTCCAGATTCTTGTCTGAGAAGACACGTTTCATTTCACGTCGAAAACTTTTGTCAAGACCATAGTCATCATTAACGAACATAAAGCCACCCCGCATCAAGTATGCACGGAGCAACTCTACTTCTTTGTTACTAAATCGGATATTTCCGTGACCAACCAAATACAGAAACGGATACTGATACAAATTGCGATCAGTTAGTTTGATAATAACCCGCTCATTGGCTGTTTCAACATCAACTCGCGATCTTAAAAACTTCAGCCAGTTGGATATCGCAGTTCGATCGCCGTACCAATCTCCGCCACCACCGTATCGAACTTGTGCGACAATGAATTTTTCGCCAGCACCGTGTGTTAATCCAACTAAAATCAGGGAAAAAATTGCAGGTAAGAAAATTACTTTCAAGCAGAAACGCACCCTAAACCATTAACTTTGGAAGTTATCGGTTGAACTTCGATGTGGTCTGACAACTCGCATAATCGAACCACCCAACCATTTCAATAAAACCAACAGACTAATTAACAGACAAAACAGAATGATGTAAATTACGGTTAATTGCAACCAGTTGGTGACGACCTCGATACTAAAAACACCACCCACAAGATAATAAAGTGAGAGGTAACCAATAACGGTCACCATAAAGCCGATAGTTATCTTCTTCAGTTTTTTAGACCTCGATTTACTCTAATAAGCTTTTCTTGAAGGAAGCCGTAATTTCCGGGATGCTTCCTTCACAAGCGAAGCGCTCGATTGATGAGGCCCCGACAAAACCAACACAACTTGTGTGCTTGGTGATATAATCAGCGTCATCTGCCGTAGCAATCGGCCCACCATGCGATAAGCAAATTACATCTTCTCTTACTGTGAAGGCTGCATCACAAATGGCTTGCACAAGTGGGGCGGCCCCTTCAAGTGTAAAAGCAGTGTCTGCACCAATTGTCCCACCGACAGTCGTATTCATATGGGCAATAATCACGTCTGCGCCTGCTTTAGCCATTGCGGTGGACTCGCCGGAATTAAATACGTAGACTATGGTGAAGAGATTCATATCATGGGCAATCTCGATCATTTCAACTTCTTTGTAAAAGCCCATACCAGTTTCTTCAAGCGTGGCGCGGAACTTACCATCTATTACACCGACAGTCGGAAAATTGTTAATCCCGTCAAAACCAAGATCTCTTATTTGCTTCAAGAAATTACTCATCCGACGGGTTGGATCAGTACCATTCACACCAGCAATTACAGGAACTTTCTGAACCACGGGCAGAACTTCACGCTCCCCCATCTCCATAACGATCGCATTCGCATCACCATAAGCCAATAGTCCTGCGCATGAGCCAAATCCTGACATGCGATAGCGACCCGAATTGTAAATTACAATGAGATCTGCACCGCCACGCTCAGCAAATTTGGCAGTAATTCCGGTACCCGCACCGACAGCGAGCAATGGTTCCTTTTTATCGAGACTAGCATGCAATCGCTTTAAAACCTCTTGACGAGTGTAGTCTGGCATGATTTCCTCTTCACAGCACACGTTACTAAAAACACTGGGCACAGCAGAATTAAGGCGACAATTGACGGTGTGCTCAATTCCAATACTAGTATGATTTATTTTAGCACATCACCAGTGACCTGTCTAGCCAAACTCATATCCGCTACAAAAGGCCTTAAAATTGTCTTAATCAGACATAAAAAATGTTACAATTGTATCTTAACATACGTAAACTAGATAGAATAACAACTGAATTGAGAAATATTAAATTGTTAAATCAAACAAAAAATAAAAAGCCAACGGCAGAAGAAATCCAAAAAGAATTCGAAGAATTCATTAAACACAAATATGGAGGAACAGTTCGCTTTGTTCAACAACCACCCCCAAATATAGAGCTGAACGAACAAGACACCCAAAGCCAAAAAAAAATTGATCTCAAATTCGATCTCAAACCAAAAGAAGTCAAGCAATATCTAGACCGCTACGTGATCAAGCAGTATGAAGCCAAGAAAGCACTCGCCATTGCTGTCTGCGACCATTACAATCATGTTCGCAAATGTCACGAGAATCCGAAGCTACTTGAAACAGATTACTCAAAACAGAACATTATTGTTCTTGGCTCAACTGGTGTTGGCAAAACTTACATGATACGCCACATTGCTAAGCTAATTGGTGTTCCGTTTGTCAAAGCCGATGCAACGCGTTTCAGTGAAACTGGTTATGTTGGTGCAAACGTGGAGGATTTAATACGGGATCTGGTTACCCAAGCGGACGGGAATCTTGAGCTCGCACAATATGGTATTGTCTATATTGATGAAGCCGATAAGCTGGCGACTCCCCCCAATATTATTGGACGTGATATCAGTGGGCGCGGCGTACAATTCGGACTGCTTAAGTTAATGGAAGAAACAGAAGTCGATCTCAAATCTGGTTCTGATCCGGCTGCGCAGGTGAAAGCCGCTATAGAATTCCAACAGAAAGGTGAAATTGAAGAGCAGGTAATTAACACCCGACATATTCTGTTTATTATGAGTGGGGCTTTCAACGGACTAAGTGATATTATTGAAAAGCGGCTCAACTGGAAATCGATTGGTTTCAGTATAGAAGGCAGAAACCAACAGAGATCAATCGATTTGCTAGCCGAGATTACATCGAAGGATTTTATCGATTTTGGTTTTGAGCCAGAGTTCATTGGGCGTATCCCCATTCGCGTTGTCTGTGAAGATCTTGAAGCGGAAGATCTGTATTACATCCTAAAAAATTCAGAAGGATCAATTATCAAACAATATGAACAATCCTTCCAAGCATACGATGTTGAAGCCATGTTCTCAGACGCGTCTTTGCACCAAATTGCCGTCCTCGCACACCATCAGAAAACCGGAGCGAGGGCACTGATGACCGTTTGCGAGAAGGTTTTGCGTGACTACAAGTTTGAGCTACCGTCATCACCAATCAAGGAATTTGCAGTTACTAAAGAGGTGGTCAATGATCCAAAAGGTGAACTTGAGAGGATCACGACAAATCAAGAATACAACTCGCGCCTTGTTTTTCAGGAACGAATTCGGCGTTACGAAGGGGATTTCCAGGAAAAGCATAAAATGAAAATCCAGTTTGACCAAGAAGCAACAGAAATGATATACGCACGATTCATTAGCAATCAGCAGGAGCCGCGAGAGATCTGTGATGAAATTCTAGAAAGTTATCAACATGGTCTCAGCTTGATCAAACAAAACACTGGCAAGTCAGATTTCACTTTCACCAAATCGGTCGTTGAAGATCCAGATGAGGTACTAGAAGGATGGATAAGAGAATCCTATAACGAAAAGTCAAAAGAAAGTCGCTAATAAACCGAAATTTTTGTCAACCAGTCAACTCTCGCTTTCGTTCCCCTCTTAACCAAACACCCGTGTAATTTTAAAATATAAAAAAGCGGTTCATTAATGGATATACTTGAGGACGAAATATTAATTACAAAGTTCCAGTTAGGTGATCAAGATGCGTTTGACGAGTTAATGCGGCGCTATAAGCACAGAATTTATGCGTACATTCTTCGATCCGTCAAAAACTATGAAGATGCGGAGGAATTGACGGTTGAGGTGTTTTTCAAAGCATATCGAGCTCTGGACAAGTGGAAACCTCAAGCAAAGTTTTCAACGTGGCTCTACAAAATTGCCTATAACGTTTCAATCGATCACCACCGATCAAAAAAACGCCAAATAGTCCATTCGCTAGATAACGATCAATTGCCTATAGATGAGCCAATGGCCAAAGACCTTGGCAGCGATCCGGAAAAACTCATTGTAGAGAAGGATCGACATCGCGTTATCAATCAAGCTGTTAACTATCTCTCCCGAAACCAGAAAAAAGTTTTTCTAATGAATCGTTACGACGGGTTGCAAATCAAGGAAATTTCCGAAGTTCTCGGGATCGCAGAAGGCACTGTCAAAATCCACCTGCATCGAGCGATAAAGAAACTCAGAGTATTATTACAACCTTTTCGGGAAAACAACGAAATTTAGAGTAGCATGAGAAATGCGTTGAAGGAGTTTGTTGAATGCTCAAATCTAAGTGTTGGGAGTCATTATACATTGACTATGTTTGTAACACAATTAAAGACGAAAATCTGATCGCCGATTTTGAAGTATACCTTCAAAATCACCCAGATGTTCGCAATGAGATCGATGCACTGAAGGACACCCTAGCAACCACTAACCTAGTTGGGCAAGTCAATCTACCAGATACTATTCTAGATGACATCGAAATCAAAGTATACAAGCGACTAGCCTCCAACGAATCTTCACAAAAGCAGTCAATTTTTTCATGCATAGTCGAAATTCTGTCCATTCGTTCACTCTGGGTGCGAGGCGGCTTTGTGACAGTAATGCTACTGGCCTTGGGTTTTGCTTTAACGCCAACCTTCGTCAGCCTAATTCGTTCTAAAAACCCAAAGTCTGTATTATCAACCGCATCCCAATCTATTATCCTTACTCAAGAGAAGAAAATAGAGCAATATCGACAGCAAGAAATCCAACGCCACTTTGAGGAAGCAATTGACGCTAAACATCTCAGAAACGATGATTGGTCAACAACCAGTCAATTTCGGAGACTACGCGAGAATGCAAAAGGGATGGATTGGGCAGAAATTGTAGATCAGCAAATTCAGGTCGCACAAGCATTCTCTAATAAAGGGCTCTAAGGATTCGCCTCAATCAACAGCGATGTCCGGTCGAGAGACCACAAAATCGAAAAATGTGTGTTCTACAGATTCGTCAGCTTGTCATTTTACTGCTTCTCCTTGTCCCATCCATCCTCCACGCCGAAACAACTGATCTGAATATGCTCATCAGATCTGGAAACTATGAGCAAGCGATTGATAATCTGCAGAAATTAACACGTGGAGTCAATGATGCAAACAGGCTCAGCGGCATTTATCACCAACTAGGCGAAATATATTATCAATACACACACAATTATTCTGAAGCAGTTGCCGTTTATGATCAAATACTCCAACTACCCCCCAGCAAAAAGGTTCCTACAGAAGATCTTTATCTGGCAATCCTTAAAAAGGGCGATGCGTATTGCAGAATGAATCTGTACGATAAAGCGATTGAATCCTACCAACATCTTGTCAACCTTACCAACCCAGAACATTTCGCACACCAAACCGGACGCCAAAAAATTAACAATATACAAAACGCAACCAAAGAGTTAAACGAACTTCAGCTGATTATAGCCACCTACCCCAACACGCCAATGGCAGTCGAAGCAAAGTTTCAGATCTCCGAACTGTATCGGCAACAATCTCAGCTTAACCAACCACATAAGGCTATAGCACTATACGAAGCGCTTTTGAATCAGCATCCATCGACTCGTATTTCCGCTGAAGCGCAATGGCGAGTTGGTCGCATTTATCAAAAGTCATTGAATCAGCCAATTCCTACAATCGATGCATACCAAAAAGTTGATAATCAATATCCAACAAGTAACTTTGCCGCTGATGCACTTTTTCAGATTGGACTGATTCATAAACATAACAATCAGTCCAAATTAGCAATCAAGTATTTTGATCGAATTATAGATAAACATCCTAATTTTTGGAAGATGTACGCGGTCTATTATTGGATGGCTCTCTGCTACGAAGAAATAAAAAACGTACGGTATGCCATTAATAATTTAGAGATCTTTGTCAATGTCTACTTGCCAATCACTAATCCTGCTTACTTTGGTGAAATTGGAAGGTACCATCAAACAAAAACAAAAATTAAATCAGAGTTACAATCAAAGATTACTGAACTTAGATCGCGTCTTCACGAAACTGAGTGGCAAAATGTCCAAGATCTGTCACAGGCCAAAGATTACATTTCTGCCCTACAGATCGCCAAACAGTTAATTGCCAATCATCCGGATCAGAAAACCGCAGGCTTTGCCATCGAGCAGCTTGAGCCGATTAAATTTCATGCGGCAATTCAGAATCTCAGAAATCATGCATTACAGACAAAGGATTCGGAACAAATCGCCAAAATAAACTTACAAATCGCCAAAATCTATGAGCGGAATTTACAAGACTACACTCATGCGCTCGCGTCATATGAACAGGCAATCAAAGAATCAATCGGATCAGACTGGGCAGCGGAAGCTCGATATCGTAGCGCGTTAATCCTGACTTTTCATAAGAAAGAGCATACCAAAGCAATAAAGGTTTACAAGGATCTCATCAACTTTCATCCATCCTCATGGCAGACGATGATGGCTAACTTCCAACTCGGCGAAATATATAGATCTCTTGACAAATCTGATCAAGCTCTTAAAGCCTACCAAACAACGATAGCGTTTCCGGAACGAGTTCAGTATCTTGCAGATGGCTATACTGACAGTTTTGCCGATCGCGCCCATTTTCGAATCGGACGCGTACACCACCAAGACCGGCGGTTCGGACAAGCTCAAACTACGTTCAAGGAATTCATTAAAAGCCGACCAAATTCACCACGTCTTGCTGCTGCGTACACATACCTTGCGTTTATTCTTCAAGAACAAAGGAATTACGATGACGCAATTCAAGCGTATGATCAAGCTATTCAACTGGTTAAAAATGATAGCTCTATCCAGGCGGAGATGATAGTCAATGAAGCAAAAGAGCTTGGATTTCATCACAAAGACGTAGAAACCCTCACCCAACAACTCATAAATCGTCGGAAACGAATTCAATAGCAGCATTTATTATTATGAATTCATATATCGATTACATTATGAGATTCAATCTTGACACAAAAGTGGTAATAACGATAAAATCCCTCCAGCAATAATTATAAGGAGAACCAAGTATAATGATCGGAATTGCGAAGTTGAGTTTCGCACACGTTCACGCAAAAGGATACGCCAACGCCGTTCGGGAAAATCCAGAGACAGAATTGGTCGCAGTATGGGATGAAGAAGAATACGGAGGCAGGCAAATTGCCGAAGAGTATAGGATACCGTTTTCAACAGATTTAGACCAAATTCTTGGACGTGATGATGTTGACGCAGTGGTTGTCGATGCCGTTACTTCTGATCACCCGCGGGTGATAGTAGCTGCGGCAGAGGCAGGAAAACACATATTTACTGAAAAAGCCATGGCTATAACAGTTGCTGAATGTGACGAAATTATTGATGCCGTCGAAAGATCCGGCGTTAAGTTTATGATTTCAATGCCACAACGTTGCGACTCCAGTATTCTATTTGCTAAGAAAGCGATAGATGATGGGCTTCTTGGTGACATTACTTTTGGTCGTTTTCGAATCGCTCACTCGGCAGCACTAGATAAGTGGTTCAGCGGTCCCAGTGCGTGGTTTGCAGACTCGGCTCGAGCCGGCGGAGGGGCATTGTTCGATCTCGGATGTCACCCGGTTTATCGTATGCGGTGGCTAATGGGCGAACCGAAGAGAACTGTCTCCATAATGAACAACTTTACTGGTCACTATCCAATTGATGATAATAGCGTGTCAGTCGTTGAATTTAAGAATAATGCTATTGGTCTGGTTGATTGCTCCTGGGTTCATAGATCCGGACCAAATCTGACAGAAATTTATGGGACGGAAGGATCAATTGTGATCGGGCAGGGAGATCTTCAATTCCAAACACGGAAATTGTCTGAAGAGCAACAAGCAGAAGATCTTGCCAACATGCCGAATTCTTTACCTTCGTCGATGCAACAGTGGATCAACGCCATTTTGTATGACGAAACGATGTCGATTACGATCCAAGATGGGCGGGATCTGACTGAATTGATGCAAGGATTCTACATGGCAAATGAACAAGGAAAATCAATCGATTTCCCTCTATAATTTAACATAATAGACCTCTTGCATAAGTCAAAGACACAGAAGTTCGGGGATTTTTGTGTCACATATGTCAAAGAATTCAGCTACCTCCCAGCTAGGACTTTGGTGAGTATTACTACTTAATGCAAGAAGTCTAATATTAAAGAGTAAACGGCGACTCCAGATCAGAAATCGCCACTCATCGCAGATTCTGTTTAGCTCAGAATTATGTCCAATCCTAACACACGCTGCCAGTCAATAAAACTTATAATCATTTCTATGAAGCCACTATGAAGCCACAAGGAGAAATATGGTTAAGATAGGGATAGTCGATTTTGACACATCACATGTCGTTGCATTTACGCAACGTATAAACCACGTTGGTGTTGATTCGGATCAATGGGTCAATGGTGCGAAAGTTACCGTCGGATGTCCAGGCAAATCGCTATTATCACCGGAACGGATTCCCGGTTTCACCCAACAGATGCAGGAATATGGAGTACCTCTTGTCGATACACCCGAGGAAATTATAGGACAAGTTGATGCTGTGATGATCGAGTCGGTTGACGGTAGCGTGCATTATGATCGAACACTACCGTTTTTGGAAGCGGGGATACCAGTATTCATCGACAAACCTTTGACCTGCTCACTTGAACACGCTAAGGCACTTGTGGATCTTGCTAGGAATAGGGGCATCCCAATCTTTTCATCCTCTTCTCTGCGATACGCTCTTGAAGTTACCAACATTCAGAAAGACCAAAACGGGGTGGGACAAGTTGTCGGTGCGGAAGTATATACAACTGCTACACTTCATCCGAGGAATCCTGGCTTATTTCATTACGGCATCCACGGTGTTGAAATGCTCTATGCGCTGATGGGACCAGGATGTCAATCCGTGTGGGCAGCATCCAACGATGATACAGATGCTATCTCCGGCCTCTGGTATGATGGCCGAATAGGTACTCTTCGGGGTATCCGAAAAGGGCAGAGTGGTTTTGGGTTTACCGCCTACTGCGAAAAGTCGATTGTTCGCACATCAATCAATGCAAACTTCATTTACCGAGAACTACTGAGAAAGATAGTCAAGATGTTTGAAACCGGCGAATCGCCGATTGATATTTCCGAAAGCGTCGAAATTGTCGCATTTATCGAAGCCGCAGCAAGATCCGCTAATAACCATGGATCGAAGACTGAGTTGGCATACACAGTTGAGGGAGAATAACAGATTTGCATAGAGTTGAAGTGACAACCAAACCCAATGGCTCCGGTCGAACTTGGCTTGAGGTAGGAAACTTTGAGGTTGATGAATTCGGTCGCCAGAACTGGATAAAGAAAAACATCCCTCACCAAGATCGAAACTTAAAAGTCGATCGTCGACATTCGGACCGGGGAGAAACTATTGACTGGATTTTGATGATCCCCGATGATTACGATTTGACACTTGTTAGAGTCAAATACGATCGGCTCAATCCGCGCGAACTGGAATTGCTGTGGACGCCAAATGAACAGAATCTTAATTACCAAGAAAAAATTAACCGCGCATATGAACTTGCGAGAGAAAATGATGAGCTAATTAGTCTCCTCACAGATCTACTCCCGCCACCACAACCGTAAACTCACCACGCGGCGGTTGATCGGTGAATTTATCAATTGCTTCGCTTACTGTCCCATAAAAAATCTCTTCAAACTTTTTTGTCAATTCACGAGCAATGCAGATTCGCCGATCTCCCAATATTTCGAGCACATCAACTAAAAACTTGACCAAACGGTGAGGGGACTCGTAAAATATTATTGTTCGTTCGTCTTGGCTTAATTCAATAAGCTTTCTTCTTCTCTTACCAGACTTGGGCGATAAAAACCCTTCGAAAGCGAAATTATGTAACGGCATGCCTGAAACTGAAGCGGCAGACATACAGGCCGTTACTCCCGGAATCGGTACAATTATAATTTCTGCTTTGATTGCTCCCACAACAAGAAGGTAACCCGGATCTGAAATTGTCGGGGTGCCAGCATCCGATACTAAAGCGATTGATTTTCCCGATCTTAATTGGTCAATCAACCCCTCTAACTTCGCGCGTTCGTTACCCTGAAAAAAACTGACAACCGATGTTTCAATGTTGTAATGTGTAAGCAATTGGCGCGTACGTCGCGTGTCTTCCGCTGCGATAAGACCGACCTCACCCAGTATACGTAAAGCTCGAAGGGTAATATCTTCAAGATTACCAATTGGTGTACTGACAAGATAAAGTGTCCCGTTCGGTTGCATTTTTTTCGTTTTTTTAATTTCTAAAGCTCACATTTTTATGTTTGATGATAACCCCATAATTAAGAAGATTGCCATATTCTTCGGCGTTAGTGTCGATTGCCTTCACACTTCACCAATTCGAGATTTATCAGAAAATAACGTTTGGAAAATAGAAATAGGCCAAAACACTTTTGCCTTAAAGCAACACTTTATACACACCCCAATTGGTGAATGTAAATTTACTCCTTTTGAAATTGAGTCAAAGATTCTCAAGGTTCTCAAATCCACAGGTTGTAGCGTACCAAAAATCATTTGGCAATCAGAGAAAGATCAATCACTACTGATTGAATGGTGTGGCAACCAAACGTTAGACGACATGATCCAAAAAAGCAGGATTAACTGGAAAGCAACCGTCAGCCATGCCATCTTGCAGTTCTATTATATCGAGAAAGCGTTTCAGAAATCCCAAGACGATCTAACACCATACGTCTTCCCTGTCGACCAAGATCAACAACTACAGGGAATTTTGGGACAATGCCGAAAAATAGTTTCCTACATCGTCCAATCCAGCGAGCGGGTACAACGTACAAATCATCAAAAAAGGATAGACCTATGCTGGAACAATATATCAAACTATTTATTTTCAACACAAAAAAGTTTAGGAAGCTTAGACCACAACACACACAATATCCTGATTAACCAGCAAAAAACATTTTTTATCGATTTCGCAAGCATTGGCTGGAACTGGCAAGCCAAACGTTTGGTACAATCATTCAATAGTCTGGGAGCTAACCAACCCGGGGGCAATTTTGTTAGTCTGATCAATCAAGAGATCATCGAAGCATGCATGGAAATCTCCGGTCAAAAACAGGCGAATGCTGACATAGATCTGCATAACCTACTTTTTTACCTTAGCATAATCCATAGAATTTTGCGGGCCACCTCTCGACCTAATCACCCAGATAGCGTTAGGCTTCGTAAAGCTTGGGGTAATCTAAAGACGAGACTAGACCGGGCCATTAATATAATCATTAAATCAAATCTAAGCAACTATGCTGAAGCAAACACAATACGACAAATCATCGCTGACTGCTGGCTAACCAAAAACACTCAGGAGTAGCTGAAACGTTTTCTACACCATCCTCAATTCCACTTAAATACCACCATCATGACATCACTGTCAGTTGAGACAGGAACTTAATCAATTTCAGTTTCTGGCGGCGATCCATTGATTTTCGTTTGAATCCCTCTCACCTCTTCGCACAGAAGAATGCCGGAATGAATTAATATGCCCATGATGAAAATTATGGGTAAAAATTCATCTGTCTCTTTGGCAACATATTCCATTTTGCTGTATTCAGGCGGGATAGAGCTATCACCTTCCCAAGCTTTCATAACAGGCGGAACAAAAATAACTAACAATGCAAATATCAGTAGAAAGTTGGCGATTTTAAGGCGTTTCTGAATTTGTTCTGTTGTCTGTTTCATAGACATATTTGTTTTCTCTCTAACATGCGGATCATAAGCAAACCCACATCAATAAGATTTGTGGGTTAAAACGTTTCAAATGTTAACCCGTTACGAATTATCACATTTAGGATCAAAAGGTCTAAACCATTTTTATATTTTGATCTGTAGGAATGCACACTGCTGTCAAGCAAGAACTAAACCTTGACATCCAATTCACTATTTGCTAAGATTCCCTTCTTGGGAGAATGGGTCCAAAGTCACTGGAATGCTCGCACAATTGCAGCAATAATGTCCTCTGTCTTAAATTACAATAATTTCGATTATAATTCCGATTGATGGTGGGCAAGAGGTTTAAGTAAATTCCGGAAAAGCCCATCATCGTAATGCCGATGATGGGCTTTTTTGTGCATTGAAGCAGGAGTATGAAACTTATGTTTAAGGAAGTATCGACAAAACTTCACTTTCCAAAAATTGAGGAAGAAATTCTAGAGTTTTGGCAAGCTGAAGATATCTTTCAGAAAAGTGTTAGAAACCGATCACTTGATCCACCATTCGTTTTCCTTGAAGGCCCACCTTTTGCTAATGCCCCTCCTGGAGTACATCATGTCCTCGCACGTGTTATGAAGGACGCTATCTGTCGATATAAGACAATGACAGGACATTATGTGCAGCGGAAAGCAGGTTGGGACACACATGGTCTACCTATCGAGTATCAGGTCGAGAAACAACTCAACATAAAAAACAAACAGGAACTTGAAGCCTATGGTGTGAAAAATTTCATCGAGAAATGCAAAGAAAATGTCTTTCAGTATGAGCAAGATTGGCGGAAGATGACAGAGAGAATTGGTTTCTGGGTCGATCTAGATGATCCATATATTACGCTATCAAATAACTATATTGAAAGTGTTTGGTGGGTTTTGAAACAGGCATGGGAAAAAGACTTGCTATACCAAGGTTATAAAGTCCAGCCCTACTGCCCTCGTTGCGGCACGACACTGGCAAATCACGAGGTTTCCCAAGGATACCAAGTTGTCACCGACCCGTCGATCTACATCAAGTTTCCGGTCAAAAATCTTGTCAATACATTTCTACTCGTTTGGACAACAACACCTTGGACGCTACCATCAAATGTAGCAATTGTTGTTGGTGAAGATTATGATTATGTTTCTGTTGAATACCAGGGACAAGACCTTATTCTTGCCAAGGCCCTAGTCAGTAATGTCTTTGGTGAAAAAGAACAAGTGAAGATTAAGAAGGTCTTTAAAGGGAAAGAAATCTTGGATTGGGAGTATGAACCGCTGTTTAATTTTGCTACCCCTAAAGAAAAAGCCTATTACGTCATCGGTGGCGATTTTGTGACTCTTACAGATGGCACCGGTCTTGTCCATACTGCCCCTGCATTCGGTCAGGATGACTATGAGATGTTGCTAAAGTATGAACTGCCTTTTGTGCAACTAGTTGACACTGCTGGGAATTTTGTGGACGCGGTTCAACCATGGGCAGGCGAATTCGTGAAAAACGCAGATCCCAAGATCATCGAGGACTTGATAGATAGGGGATTGATACTGAAAACAACCGAGTATGAACACGAGTACCCATTTTGTTGGCGCTGTGACACACCGCTATTGTACTATGCCCGCAAATCGTGGTTTATTCGAACCACCAGCATTCGGAACCAAATGCTTAAGCACAACCAGGAAATCAACTGGTACCCAGAACATATCAAGGATGGTCGTTTCGGAAGATGGCTTGAAAACAACATCGATTGGGGACTGAGCCGAGAAAGATACTGGGGAACTCCACTACCCGTGTGGGAATGTGAGGATTGCGGCCATCATCATGTTGTCGGCTCGATTCAAGAACTTAAAGAACACGGTTATGATGTGCCGGACGATATAGAACTTCATCGTCCATATATTGACGAAATTATTTTGGCTTGCCAAGAGTGCGGTGGCAAAATGTCCCGCTTCGAAGATGTAATTGATTGTTGGTTTGATTCGGGAGTTGCCCACACTGCCCAATGGCACTACCCTTTTGAAAACCAAGATATATTTGAGAAAAATTATCCTCCAGATTTCATCTCGGAAGCCATAGACCAAACGCGCGGCTGGTTCTATAGCTTGTTGGTGACAGGTACCCTCCTCTACGATAAACCTGCCTACAAGAACTGCTTGTGTCTTGAACTGATTACTGGCGCAGACGGCCAAAAGATGAGTAAAAGTCGCGGCAATACTATTGATCCATGGGAGATTCTCGACAAACAAGGTGCCGACGCCATGCGATGGTACCTTTACACATCTTGCCCGCCATGGACACCCCGCGCTTTCACAGTTGAGGCAATTGATGAAGCACTGAAGAAATTTATGGGGACTCTCTACAATGTTTACGGGTTCTTCGTGATGTACGCAAACCTTGATCGAATTGATTTCTCCAATATACCAGATCTCTCCAATAGGTCAATGATGGATCGATGGTTAATATCGAAGTTGCATTTAACTATCCAACGAGTTCAAAACGAAATGGAAAATTACCATATTACCAACGCCACACGTGCTGTTGCTGAATTTGTTGATGATTTAAGCAACTGGTATGTGAGACGATCCCGCGATCGATTCTGGGGAGCGGAAATCGGATTAGATAAACAATCAGCTTATGTCACACTATATCAGGCATTGGTAGGTGTGGCGAAATTGCTGGCGCCGTTTACTCCATTTATCGCTGACTCGATCTACAGAAACCTGGTTTGTTCCATTGATCTAAATGCCACAGAGAGTGTCCACTTAACTGATTTCCCTGCCTTGGATGAGCAACTGATAGATGAGCAACTTGAAAAAGATATGGCGACTGTTCGTGATATCGTTGCCTGGGGACGGGCTTTGCGAAATCAAACTGGGATCAAAATCCGCCAACCGTTATCGTCCCTCACAATTGATAATAGCAAGGAAGAACCTGTTAATCGTTTAAAAGATCTTGTCTTGGAGGAACTGAATATAAAAGAAATCCACTTTATTGGTCAAGATAAGAGTCGATTTTACAGTTATGAAGGCAAAATCGACTTCAAAATTCTTGGTCAAAAGTATGGAAAATCTGTTCAAGCAATCGCTAAGGCTGTTGCTAAAGTTGATGGTGACACTCTGATGCAGAGCATGAAGGCAAACGGAAACGTCAACATTGAGGTTGGCAACCAATCATTTACGCTTAAGGAAGGAGAGATCCATTGGAACAGCAAGACACGTGACGGCCATGCAGTTGATTGGGATAACAAGAAATTCATTGCCTTAAACACTGAACTGACAGAAGATCTGGTTCTAGAAGGATTCGCGCGCGAGATTGTAAATAAAATTCAGCAAGCTCGAAAGGAAGCGAACTTTAATGTCTCGGATCGCATCAGAATCAGTATCGAATCGACTGAGATTGTTCACCAGGCTTTCGACCAACACTGTAATTACATCATTACCGAAACCTTAACCAAGGAGATCGTTACTGTTCCAAACCCAAAAGCTTTCATCAAATCACAAAAAATTAACGGTCAAGACGCGACCATCAGCCTTGAACAGATATGAACAGATGTTGATCAAGTTGACTTGCATCCAAACATGGAGAAATAATTAGTTTGACGGATTAATCGTTTTCTTGTAACCTGTGATTATTTCTCACCCCAAATTTTTATTTAGTCAAATTTCCTGAGATAATCGTCGTTCTAACTGCCACAAAAAAGGGAGCAAAACAATGAGCCAAACATCCTCTGAATCGCAAACGACTTCGGCTGGTACGATTCAAATCGCTGATATCCCGGTACCTGAATTTGACGAGAGTAAACTAGTTTACCATCAACTATGTCAAACCGATACTTTTGAGGAAGGAAAAGGAAAACCTTTTCATGTGGATGGAACCCATCTGGCTGTTTTTCGTTATGGAAATCAGTACTATGCTGTAGACAACCGCTGTCCTCATATGGGATATCCGATGTCTGAAGGAAGTGTTCGAGATGGAGTTCTTATTTGTCACTGGCACCACTGGGAGTTTGATCTCAAAACAGGTGGGTGCTTTCTTACCTTCGGCGATGATCTAAAGGCTTTCCCAGTAGAACTTCGTGATGATGGATATTTGTACGTCGGCATAAATCGAGGAGAAAGAGAAGCGGCTAAACGACGTGTGATAGATCGCGGCAAACGTGCGCTAATCCAAGGGTTGAAAGACAGTAGTTCATTCCTGATTGCCAAAGCGATAGCAGCACTTAATGATGCCAAGGCAGATCCAAAAGAGATTATTCAGCAAGGACTCTACTACGGAACCAACAAAACAGGCGATGGGTGGTCATCAGGTGCAGCAATTCTGACTATCGCTGCCAACATGTGGGACGATGTAGATCCGAAAGATCATAATCTGTTTCTGGTCCACGCCTTAACACAAATTGGTCGTCGTACCTCTGGTAGTTCACGTCGACAACGCTTCCCATTTCCTAGAAGCAAAGAAGAACACGATTTGAAAACACTCAAACGTTGGTTTCGTCATTATGTTGATCTCCGGGATGGGGGAGCAGCAGAACGAATTTTGATTACCCTTCATGACCGGGGGTATTCGAGGGAAGTCATTGCCGATTTTGTCTTCACAGCAGCAACAGATTTCTATTTTACCGGCGATGGACACGCACTCGATTTTGCCAATAAGATGTTTGAAGGACTTGATTACGTAGATTGGGAAGGGGCACACGAGATTTTGCGACCGATTGTTATCGATCTGGTTGTCAGAACACGGCATGAAGAAACTTCCCGGTGGGCAGATAGTATTCCGGTTCTAGAAGACATTTTCTCTCGTCTGGATAAAATCTGGGAACTTAATCAATCCAATCAAGCCTCTCTTGACATTTCAGAGTTCGCTCAAACCATGCTTGGTGATTCATTTGAGCCGATCGTGGCAGAAATTGAAGAGAAACTATGTCAAGGAGTAAGGCCAACAGACATTTGTCGGGCAATGACTTATGCTTCGGCTATTCGAACGGTACGTTTTCATCTCAAAAATGAAGGGGATTGGCATGATGTGGCTAATATATACTCTTATGCACACAGTCTCTATCGCGCGTTCCATCTAGCACCAAGCAAAGAATTGATGCGCGGTCTTTTTCATGGTGCGGTGTTCCTAACCTATCTTCGTTGGCTGAATATGCCAGCGGCACGAATCCCGAAACTGGAACAGCGCCTCGATGAGACATTCGATTCTGCAAAGAAAATGTTAGATAGGCTACAAGAATTTGCCGACTTCCAAAAAGTCTTCGAAGCAGAGATTCTCGTCAACCAGTATTTTGAGGAAGGTCATGACATTACTCAACTCAAACACACTATCGCTCACATCATGCTTCGTGAAGATGCAGAACTTCACATGTTCCAAGTACTTGAAGTCGCGTTCCGACACTTTGATCTATCAACCAACGTTGAGGAGAAGCGAATACACCTACTGGCCGCAACCCGGTATATCGCTGCCCAAAAACTGATGAAAGGCATTCTCTGGTCTACTGAGAATGCGGAACGGCTCCAGCGTGGCGAGTTGCTAAGTGAACGTGAAGATGATAATTAATTAAGTGAGAATTATCAATCACTGATTATTCTCACCTTTAAATTAGGCCTGCTGATTCAAGATAACCTATGACTTTTCGTACCGAATCTTCCAAGTTAAGCATGGAGGTATCAACAGTGATTTCTGGCTTCTCTGGTGCTTCGTAAGGCGCATCAATTCCAGTAAACCCCTTAATTTCACCCGATCTTGCTTTTTTATATAACCCTTTTGGATCTCGCTTTTCGCACTCTTCGATCGGACAATCAACGTACACCTCAATGAACCCCCCATCTTCAAGTAAATTCCTAACTTTGTCTCGATCTGCTCGGTAAGGTGATATAAAGGCTGTTGCTATGATAACACCTGCATCAGCAAAGAGATTAGCGACTTCACCAATCCGACGAATATTTTCTTCTCGATCTTCCGGGGAGAATCCTAAATTCTTGTTGAGACCATGCCGGATATTATCTCCGTCTAGAACATACGTTAGATGCTGATTTTGGTGTAATGCGCTTGCAACTTCGTTAGCCAGAGTTGATTTCCCTGATCCAGAAAGTCCAGTAAACCAAATGACACAACCTTTTTGGTTAAGCAGTTGTTCTCTTGCTACGCAATCGATTGTGGCCTGATGCCACGTAATGTTTGCAGATTTGCTTTCTGCCATTGCTCGTACCCCCCTAAATCTCAAGTAGAAGGCACAAGTGTATACTATTGTGCAAGTTAAAACAAGTTATGCACAACAGAAGTACAAGTAAATTGTAACATTATACAAAAAAGTGTTGCACGATTTATCAATCTCTTTTATAATGGAATTCATGCCCCAAACAAAAAGTGATTGTAAGGATCAGTTCTAAGCAATGCAGGTTAACATGAAGTATGGCCGTAGTGAGATTAGGGTTGATGTTCCCGATCATAATCTTGCAGATGTATTGACATCACAAGAATTCCCGCCAATTGATAATCCTGAACGAGCAATTTTGGATGCCCTCGAATCGCCTATAGATTCGCCTGCACTATCAGAACTGGCCAAGAATCGAGAATCCGCGACCATTGTTATCTCTGACATTACGCGACCCGTTCCAAATAAACTCATTTTGCCCCCGATACTAAAGATAATTGAAGACCAAGGTGTCCCACGCGACAAAATTAACATCCTGATTGCAACTGGTGTCCATCGACCGAACGAGGGTGATGAACTTCTAGAAATGGTTGGTAGTCAGATTGTGGAAAATTATCGCATTGTTAATCACTTTTCACAGAGACCGGAAACGCTAATTAATCTCGGTCAAACACAAAATGGCACGCCAGTTTTGATCAATAGACTCTATGTTGAATCTGACCTGAGAGTTATATCAGCTCTCATCGAACCACATTTGATGGCCGGATACTCAGGTGGACGAAAAGCAATTTGTCCCGGTTTGGCAAGTATCGAAACAATGAAAATCATGCATGGCCCCGAAATACTTGAGCATCCAAAGGCGACAGTTGGGATTCTAGAAGGTAATCCGTTCCATGTTGAAGCGACAAAAATTGCTCTGATGGCCGGTGTCGATTTTAGTTTGAACGTTACAATTAATGATCGTCGTCAACTAACCGGAGTGTTTGCGGGAGATATGGTAAATGCTCACCTGGCTGGTACCAAGTTTGTAGAAAAACAAACAAAGGTAACTCTCTCAGAACCAGTAGACGCAGTCATTGTTTCCTCTGCAGGTTATCCTTTAGATGCAACATTTTATCAGGCAATAAAAGGAGTACTTGCCGCTGTTGAAGTTGTCAGAGAAGGTGGGATGGTGATCTTGGTCGCCGAATGCCAAGAGGGAATTGGTAGTGGCCCGTTTACGGATCTGATCCTAAAAACGAAAAACTTAGAACAGTTCGTTCGCAATATATATAACCCAAAGAATTTTGTGATAGATCAATGGCAACTTGAAGAACTCGCCAAAGCCACCCGAAAAGCTGATGTTTATTTTTATTCTGATAAGATTCCTTATGAACAACAAAAAAATCTTTTTGTCAATCCTTTAAGATCCCCTAATGAAGGAATTGAAATAGTACTCAAAAAATATGGGGAAGGCGCGAAAATCGTTGCCATTCCAGACGGTCCTTACGTTTTGGCAAAGGTTGCATGAATAATAGTTGGATTAAAATGAATGATGAATCATATGTACCTGTTGAATTGAAGGGATATCGAGATGGGCTGCGTCTAATTATAGACTCAGACGCTTCAATTGCTGAAATTGAGTCAGCCATAAAACAGCGCCTGGCAAATCTTGGAAATTCGCTGGCAGGTACTATGGTTAGAATCGAACAACAAAATCAGTCATTATCACCACAGGATATCAGTCATTTCTACTCTTTGATGCAACAGGAATATGGTCTTGAGTCTTTAAATGCTGGTGACGAAATTATCACCATGTCTCGACTAACTTCTTCATCAACCGAAAAACCGATTCAGGGAATTCCCGCGGATTCGCCAGGCGCGTCAGTTTATAATGAGCCTTTTTCAACTGACAAAGAGAAGGCGGAACTCATTCGTTACACACTTCGTTCCGGGCAGATGGAGCGTTTTCTAGAAGGTAATATTATTGTGCTAGGGGATGTTAACCCTGGTGCTGAGGTAACAGCTTCTGGCGATATTATTGTACTTGGAAATTTGCGCGGGATTGCGCATGCTGGGGCTTTGGGAAATATAGCAGCTGCTGTCGTCGCTATGAACATGGAACCAACGCAACTTCGGATAGGTAATGTAATTACACGGCCTCCTGCAAGGAAACGCCGTCGTAAACCTATGATGGAAGTGGCACGAATAAAACAAGGTAACGTCATAGTTGAGGATTTTGAAGAATTTTAGGTGTTATGAAAAGCTACCATAGTTAATCTGTCAATCAATTTGGAGATAATAAATTGGGAAGAGTTATCGTTGTTACATCTGGAAAAGGAGGTGTTGGCAAAAGTACATGTGTTGCCAATATCGGGACAGCTCTTGCATTATCAAATAGAAAGGTGGTGGTGGTTGATGCAGACATTGGATTACGTAACCTAGACGTAATCATGGGATTAGAAGGTCGTGTTGTCTACACGTCAATGGATGTCATTGACGGTAGCAGCACCCTCGAACGTGCTCTGGTCAAAGATCGACGCGTTGAAAATCTTAAGCTCTTAGCTGCTTCCCAACGGAATAATAAGAATGATGTTGAGCCAGAGCAAATGCGTGACATGTGCCTTAAACTGAAAGAAGAGAATGACTACGTGCTTGTTGATTCACCAGCAGGTATCGAGCAAGGATTTAGAAATGCCGTATCCGCCGCTGAAGAAGCGTTAGTGGTAACTACACCAGAGGTTTCGGCGGTGAGGGACGCCGACCGAATTATCGGGCTCTTACAATCCGAAGATATCCATAAGATCGACCTAATCATTAACCGGCTCAACCCAAAAATGGTGGCAAAAGGCGACATGTTAGATTCAGAGGATGTTCTTGATATTCTATCAATTAATCTCATTGGTGTCATTCCAGAGGATTTAAATATTGTCGGTTCAACAAATCGTGGCCAGCCACTTATACACGACAGCAAAACTGGTGCAGCGGGAGCTTATAGGCGGATTTCTGAAAGAATAGAAGGGAAAGAAATGCCGATCCCTGATTTCAAAGTTGATGGTACATTTATCCGCTTTTGGGGGAAATTACTTGGTCGACGGGATTGAGGGACGCAATTAAATGATTCAACGATTAATCCAAATACTCACACGAGCGGATAAAAGTAAAAATATTGCCAAAAGCCGTCTTAAGTTGATACTTGTTCAGGATCGATTCAGTATCAATGAGGAAGTCATGCAGAGTCTCCAATCAGAAGTTACAATACTCTTATCGAAATACTTTACACTTAAGACTGATGAAGTTGAAATGGATCTGGAACGTAAAGGTAATGCTTTGGCACTTGTTGCTAGCATTCCTATCTTAGGTATGAAGGAAAGAAAAAGCGAGCTTAATACCAAAGAAGAATCAGAGAATGAGGAACCTAGCACAAACGACCCCGGCATGGATCAACAGGAAGAAAAAGAAGAAGCTACAGAAAATAATTCAAATTAATTTTATAATAACAATTTTTCAACAGCAACAGCTATTCCGTCATCGTCGTTCGATGTTGTAACGTAATCTGCAATCGCCTTGATTTCATCAACAGCGTTTGCCATTGCAATACTGAATCCTACCGTTTCCATCATACTTTTATCATTGTAACCATCACCAAATGCCACCGTATTTGAAATCGGAATCTTGAGTTGAGCCGCAAGTGCTTTCAGTGCTCGACCTTTTGTCGATTGCAGATTCATAAACTCAATGTATTCGATTTGCGTCTTTGTTACATATAGATCATGTCCGAATGTCTCTTGCAGTATTGGAAACAGTTGGTCAATTTTCTCCGGTTCGTCAAGTATCTGCACCTTTGTGGGTTCCTCTCCAGCTAAGGACAGAAGGTTTCCAACCGCTGTTGCAGAGATTCCCGTTCGAAATTCATAAAGGTCACTCCATTTATTTTTTGCTCGGACATAAAGTTCATCATTCAGACAGAAATTGAGATGTAGGTTTTCCTGATTAACAAGATCAATTATTTTACGGGCAAATTTTGCGGGGACTGGCGTATGACTGTATATCTTCCCCGTGGTTGCATGTTTAACCATCCCACCATTATAGGAAACAATTGGATTTTCAAGTCCAATCTGGTTGCTTATAGGCAATATAGATCTATGCATTCTGCCAGAAACTAGCACCACATATATACCTTGTTCTGACACTTGTGTCAAAATCTGCTTGTTTCGAAAGCTTACCGAATGGTTGCTATTCAACAACGTTCCATCAAGGTCTAACGCTATGAGTTGGGGACTTTCTGGTAATGCCAAAAGAGGTATATCTTCCATTTCTAAGAGGCAGCTTATTACCAAATAAATGTCATTTATAGACATTCATTAAATGGCCTCCTGACTTTCCTGATCAAAAATATGGATAGCCCGCTCTTCAAAATTGATCCATACAGGTTCACCAACAGAAACTTGAAAGGATGAATGAACACGTGACTTAAAAAAAACTGGGGAGTGAGTCTGATTATTTTCACCAAGTATGACATCGATTATTTTCGCAGCGCCGAGGTACTCAACAAGATGAACGTTGGTTTCAATTTGACAGTCTATTGGAGTTTTGGAAAGCGTAACATGTTCAGGGCGTATGCCAAAAATGATCTTGCTTAATTTATGTTTCTGCATCATCTTTTGAGTAATTGCTTCAGAAAGAGTAAACGAGCATTCAGTATGAAGTAACGATAATACCAATTCACCACTTTTTGATTCTAAGACACATTCCAGGAGGTTCATCGCTGGACTTCCTATAAACTGAGCAACGAAAAGATTCTTCGGCTGATTATATATCTTTTGGGGTGGATCAATCTGCTGGATTTCACCTTGGTGCATAACCACAATTCGATCCGCCATTGACATAGCTTCGATCTGATCATGTGTTACGAAGACAGTCGTTGTTTCAATTTTTTTCTGTAGCCGCTTCAATTCTGATCGCATCTGAATCCTCAATTTTGCGTCCAGATTTGACATCGGTTCGTCCATCAAAAAAGCTTTTGGCCGACGGACCATCGCACGACCAAGAGCGACACGTTGCATTTCACCGCCACTCAACTGTTTGGGTTTCTGATTCAATGAGGCGTCAATTTGCAGAGTTTCGGCCACTTCTAGCACGCGCCTCTCAACCTCTGTTTTTTCGACCCTCGAAGCTTTGAGAGGAAAAGCAATGTTGTCAAAAACAGTCAGGTGAGGATATAAAGCATAGAATTGAAAAACGAATGAAATATTTCGATCAGCCGGCGACAGGTCATTAATGGAATTCTCATCGATGAGGATATTACCTGCGTCGATATCCTCAAGTCCAGCGATTGCGCGAAGAGTCGTAGTTTTGCCGCATCCAGAAGGCCCAAGCATCACCAGAAATTCGCGGTCGTAAATCTCTATACTGACATTATTAACAGCAATTACATCGCCAAAACACTTGGTAACATTTTTCAGCTCGATCTTTGCCATATCTATAGAGGAGCCCACTCTATTACTGTCCACATGACAAATCCAGACATAAGCGGCACAGTTAAATTGTCATCGATCCCAATCGGAATGAGCTCAAAAGCAGTGGCGGCGACAGCACCAAATAACCCAACAATCGGCTTAATCTTAATAACAAGGATTGAGACAACAAAACAAGTTACAAAACAAGCTAAACTTCCTTCGAGACTCTTCCCTGACAAGATTCTTATTCGTCCCCATTTTTTGCCTATGATTGCCGCAAACAAATCTCCCAGTCCCAGAAATGTTATGCAAGTCACCGCAATTTTTTGAGGGAAAAGGATAACAGACAAGAGGGAGCTAAGCACAAAATAGGTCGAGCCTAGTACTTTACCCCGTTTTTCATGAGAGCGTAAAATTGGTGAAAGGAACTTCAGGAACGAGCTACTGAAATCGGGAACCACGTACCTAAAGATCTCCAAACATAAAAATAGCCATGCTACAAAAATCAGACCGACAACAATAAAGCGCTTATTGTCAGCATAGTGATAAAGAATTGGTATAACTAAACCAATAAGGTGAGTGATTTTCCGCTGAATTTCTTTTAGCATTTAAGAAAATGCAAGGTGAGCATTTTGGACGACTTGGTTAACCCGATTAGACCAATCCTTCTGGTTACTACTACCATACTTCATCAAGATAAAAAACTCGATATTGCCTGCAGGCCCCCGTACTGGGGAAAATGAAATTGCCATTACAAAAAGCTCCAATTCCGTTATAAATTTAATTAGTTCATATAAAACGTTGGTATGAACTTGCGAATTACGAATAACCCCGCCCTTCTCCACTAGACCTTTTCCCACTTCAAACTGTGGTTTTATCAAAGCAAGAATATTCCCTGTTGGCTTAATGATGTCCATGACAGCAGGAATTACCTTTTTCAAAGAAATGAATGAAACATCGATGACAGCAATATCAATTGGCGAACTGAATTGGGCTGGATTAACTTGACGGATGTTCGTGCGTTCGATTACATCCACACGTGGATCTTGACGAAGTTTCCAAGCTAATTGACCATATCCCACATCAATAGCGTAAACGAACTTGGCACCATTTTGTAATAGGCAATCGGTGAACCCTCCAGTTGAAGCACCGACATCAACTGCCACCATTCCATCAACGAGAAGGTCGAAGTCTCTGATTGCTTTCTCAAGTTTGATTCCACCTCGTCCAACGTACTTGGATGGTTCACGAACATCAATCTCTGTATCATGCGGAAAGAGTTGCCCCGGTTTCAAATCTGTGTTGCCATTAACACTCACTTCACCGGCAAGGATAAGTCGCCTAGCTTTTTCGTGGCTTTCAGTCAGTCCGCGACTAGAGATTAAAACATCAAGTCTCTTCTTCCTCTGGTTCTTCAACTTTTATGACTTTAACTTCATCTCCTTTTTTAATTTTGCCAAATCCTTCAATAATACGAACTTTCGAAAGCCGATCCGTTTGAATCTCAGTAACTTCAATTATTCCAATTTTTCTGCTCAGATACCCAAGAATCTCATTGGTGTCGGGATCCACAAGAGGTTCCGCCGCATTAACCTCCAGTTTTTGTTGTACTGCAATGTTTCGTGCAGAGCCAATATTAATGTAGCATTGGTCTGGATTTTCTAGATCGGCGTAAATAATCTTCCCTGCGATTTCTTTGGTTACTGTTTTCCGTGAGTCTTTGGAACCCGAATTTAGGTTGTCTGCGATTAGCTCCGGACCAATTACTTCACGCAAAGCCTGAACAACTTTTCCAAGCACTTCGTCCGTTGCTAAGCCAAACAATGTTCTATCAAAAGTTGGGGAACCAAACCCAATTTTTCTCAGTATAGCTGGATCAACAATCGGTCTTAACCTTTTCTTTTCTTCGGATGCTGGAGACTGGCCAAGCCGAAATTCAGATCCTTGTTCCGTCGTGATTGCTTCAAACGCAGCCATTTTTGCCCCGCCGAGTTGGTGACGCTTACGAGCAGAAATCTTGCGTGTTGCAATTTTCCTGCCTGCAGTGCCGAAGAAGTCAGCATTCAGATCAACAGTTGCACTGTAAAGATAACCAATCATCTCATAACTCGTCATGTATCCAAGAGGCATATTACGCATACTGTTACTAGCGTTACCAGTGTTTCCTTCAATAAGTGATCGAGATGCATTGGCTCGTACACGTTCCTGATTAAATTTTCGTACATCACCAATAATGATAACTTCGGCATTCAGTTCCTTTAACAGTTGATCTCGACTTTCAGCGCTTGACATAATTGACTTTCTCGATATTTGCAGTTTCGCTATCCCATCCATAATTTCATCTTGCGTGATGGGTTCGTAAATCTGTGTTTGAGCTAACTTCCGATTGAGTAAGGTTCTAAATCCAGCGCTGAGATCCCAGTCTGTACGTTTCTTAGTTCCACCAAATATTTTGCCAAGTAATCCTCCAGCAGGAATACAGCCACATCCTGTTGGTGAATCGAATTGGCTATGATCTTCAAACGCTAAAACGACAACACGCTTTCCTTCTCCAAATCCAAGTATCGTAATTAAGATCAAACAAGAAAAAATAAAGCCTCTATTTATGGATGCCATCTGTTATTATCCCTACTATAAGGAATTGACGCAGTAATTTTAATTGTTTGTCGTGTTTCTGTCAAGCCAAAGCGAATGGAGCATTCTCGCTATTAAAGATATAGAGAAAATTCTGTGAAATTGAGTATACTATGGAGCTAAATAGACATGTACCGTTTTAATTTTCAAACACCAGGTGCTAGGTTGAGTTCATTATTTCAATGGGCCCCGACCTTAGTCCGTAGTCGAATATTGTAATAACAGCAGGAAACAACTCATTATGTTCGAAATATGCGGTAATATGACACTAGCACTTTTGACAAAAAATAGGCGGTCAACTCTACTTCAATCAGGGCTATGCGAACCACGTCTCTAAAGGCTGAAAAAACCAGAAAAACAGATCGGGAGAAAATGGTGTTTGCCTAATTTCTACTAAAATGACACGACTGAGTTGTGTAATGTTAGGAAAATCAGGTATAATTCTGGGGCAATTTTGATTTATGCTCGACCAAAAAGGATCAGGTTGTAGATGCAATCATCGTAGACATTGTCTATTTTCTGAGTAAAAGATGGTGTAGATGTCATATTCAACCATGATTCAAGACTATATAGTTCCCAAAGAATCGCATTGAGTGCAACATGTCGGATCAACAACACATTTTCAAGTCGGGAGATAAATTCTCCAATTACTACGAAATTGATTCGTTTCTGGAGAAAAGCCATTCGAGTGCAGTCTATACAGCTAGAAATACTCGAATGAATCACCCGGTGACTATCAGGGTATTTTCGACGCAATTAGATTCGGAAGAAGAATTGGAAGTCTTTGAATTAGAAGCTCGTGCGCTCATTCGACTTAACCATCCCAATATTGTGCGCTTTTATCATTACGGTGTTTTTGATCAAATGCCATTCATCGTAATGGAGGATGTTGATGGCATATTTCTGCGTTCGAAAATTTCTGATAAAGCTCCCATGGCCATCGTAGACGCTTCCCGATTGGCAATACAAATTTGTAGCGGACTACAGTATGCACATAAGTTCAAAGGAGCTGATGGTGATCCCCAACCAATATATCACCAGGACCTCACACCCGAAAATATAATGTTGAATGCCCGTGATGTTGTTCGAATTACAGACTTTAGACTGGCTCAAACAAGTTTTGGCATGGATAAGAACAATCCGTATATTGCGCCAGAACAGTTGAATGGAAATACCACAGCTTTAGACGAAAAGACAGACATCTATCTGCTTGGCTTGATTATATGTGAAATGTTGTCTGATAAAATCCCTTTTGCGAGGGATAATTTTGAAGAGCAACTTTTAGAAGAATCAGACTTGATTAAAACAACATCGCCCGCTGAGCTTCTGGTAGAAGTTAATGAAATCCTTCAAAAATGCCTAGCTGAAGACTCCGTTGATCGATATGATTCCATGGACGACCTAGGTATTGCATTAGGTTCACTCCAGCAAACAGCAGCGCTTATACAGAAAGCTACTAATTATGACGTTGACGAGAATTACGATCGAGCACTAGAAACTTGGAAAAAGGCTTCAAGTTATCTACCTAATAACCGAGAGATCCCTAAGCGCAGGATAGAAACTGAAGTAAAAAGCTTACTTCTCCAAGCGGGAAAACAGGAGGCTAGTGGTAATATCGCAGAAGCACTTGAAATATGGCGACACGTATTGACCCTAGATTCTGAAAATGAAGCAGCACTTCACTCAATTGAATTTGGGAAACTCCATCTTGAAATTAATCAACTGCGTGAGACTATCGATCAGCAGCAGGACGAAATTCAAAAGGTTGCTTTGGCCAAAGAGGATGCTGACTTGGCCAAAGAGAATATTGAAAGAGACCTAATTTCTAAATCGGATCATGTTGACCGCCTTGAAGTGGACTTGGGGTCGTTCCCAGATCAAGTCCGAGAGCAGGAGGAAGAAATTGAGCAGCTGACGCGAGCTAGAGAAGAATCTGGTTTGCTTGTTGAAAGATTACAGACTGAAATTGAGGCCCAAACACAACAAGTTCAAGAATTAACTGATAGTCAGACCGAACTGGAGTCAGTTAGAGAAGAACTGGAAGCGCAATTAAATACCAACACTGAATT
>DTUY01000321.1 GCA_012963885.1 Candidatus Poribacteria bacterium
TTGGACGAGAACAGTCAGCCGAAGATATCTCCCAAGCTGCGCTTTACCTGGCCGGCGCTGAGAATGTAACGGGGATAGCCTTAACAGTTGCTGGTGGTCAGGTAATGGACTAGGATCTAAACTGATGTTGAAAACATGATTTTGTTTGGAAACCTGTAAGCTCAAGGTGATATTTCAGAAATTATCCCCACCCCTTCTTTGACAACAATAAAACGATTGGCGGCTACATTTTCTAGGATGTCTACTTGTTTGCTGGGCCAACGAATTTCAAGTCGATCCACTTTCAATGACTTTCCCAGGCCAATTTGCACTCGAATATCGCTGCTGCTGAGATAGCTCGAACCACATTTTACTTCGTAATTCTTTCGCTGTGAACCAATAATAGCTGTAATTCTTGCGCCCACTCCGTCCCGATTGCTACGCGTACCAACACTCCGTAAGGTTAACCAGTGATTTTGATTGCCTCCCTCATTCCGTAAAAGCTGGGGTCTCCCTCCCAAATTCATGACCAAAATATCTGCGTCTCCATCATTGTCATAATCCGCAAAGGTTGCACCGCGACTCACATCCGCCTAATTTTTCAGACACATCCAAGTAGGTACCATCACCTTTGTTTCGGAACCATTGATTAGTCTGAGCGTATCTCAGAGTATCTGTCATTTCCTGAATATTCGGCAACAGATGCCCGTTGGCAACAAATAGATCTAAATACCCATCATTATCAAAATCCAGAAAGCGAGTGCCGAACGCCAATTTCAGCAAGCTCTGCTCGGCTAAACGTGCCGCATAGCTGACGTCGGTAAAAGTTCCATCATGGTTATTGCGATAGAGCCGATTCACCTCATAAGATAAATTAGTGACGAAGATATCGAACCAACCATCATTGTCATAGTCACCCATGTCCGTTCCCATACCAGCTTCAGGAACTCCCTCCTCACTGTATCCAACACCAGCCCAAAGCCCAACATCTTCAAAAGTACCATCTCCTAAGTTCTTATAGAGAAAATTAGGCGTATCATCATTGGCAACATAAATATCGGGCCAACCATCATTATTGTAATCGCCAGTAACGACACCCAGACCTTTAGCCTCAACCTTGCTGAACACACCCGAAATTTTGGTAACATCAGTAAAAGTACCATCACGGTTGTTCCGATACAGGACATCGTCCATTCCATCAAAGTGCCTCGGATGACAATAGGTCCGCAAACCGTTTTCTTTACATGGCTTATCGGTTTTCAAGGTATAATACAGATAGTTAACAACATATAGATCAAGCCAACCGTCAAGATCATAATCAAGAAATGCCGCACTGGTGCTCCACCGCGCGTCATCTATCCTTGCCTGCTGGGAAACATCACTGAATGTCCCATCCCCATTATTGCGGTAAAGGACATTGGAACCAAAATTGGTTACATACAGATCTGTATCTCCATCGTTGTCATAATCAGCTGCAATCGCACCCATTTCGTAGCTGGTATGTCCAATTTTTGCCTGGCGGGTTACGTTCGTAAACTGATTATCTCCGTCATTTCGGTAAAGCGTGTTTGGAACAACCTCACTACTGTTGTCGAAATGGCCGCTGTTAACCAGGTACAAATCCACGTCTCCATCACTATCATAATCGAAGAACGTGGCGCCAGATCCCATCGTTTCAGGCAGATAGAATTGACCGGCAGAGCCAGTTTGATGAACAAAATTTATACCAGATTCTTCAGTAACGTCAACATAAAATGGAAGTGAGTTGACCTGTACGACCAAAGACAATAAAGGAAAAAACAGGTTGGTAAGAATGGTCATAACTAGTTCTGATTGCTTGGCGGGTTTGCGTCTTTGGCAAGGCGAAAACCGATAAAACTAGTAGCAACCGTAGGATAGGCATAGTAACGATTAATACTGATGGTTGCCTGCATATTATCGATCCAGGATCCGCCACGCAACGATTTCCAACAACCGGCAATAGCACCTTGAGGATCATCTTTCGGTGAACGGTGGTAGTAACTTGCATCGTACCAGTCAGCCACCCATTCCCATATATTCCCAGCCATGTCAAGTACTCCATATACACTACTACCCTCAGCAAAATAACCAACAGGAGCCAATTGATTGTCGTAGCCATCCTGACCATCCCAAACATTAGCAAGCGGCTGTTTTTTTTTCAGATTGATCTGATTTCCCCACGGCCAAAGATTACCCCTATCGCCCCTAGCCGCTTTCTCCCATTCCGCCTCAGTAGGAAGGCGGCAGCCAGTCCATTTGGCATAAGCGCTGGCGTCTTCCCAAGAGACGCCAACAGCCGGGTAATCGGCGTAATGGATAGCGCATGACGGCCAATCCAATCTGTCCAAGCCGAAACCAAGTGGTGTATGTTGGCTCTGTTCACCTCCGTCAGCTAACCAGAAGGTGTAATACTGTTGGTTGGTAATTTCCGTCTTACTAATATAATAGGCGTCTAGATAAACCTCATGAGCTGGAACTTCATCTGGATCGCCATTATCGTGTCCCATCATAAAGGCACCAGCAGGAACAAGCACCATCTCGACTGCTTCTACAATTACGACTAAAGGCAGTAAAAGACATATCATAGCAAAGAGATTGGGCTTTTTCCATTTTACCTTGACAACTGCATTCGTTTTCTTCATCGGCCTTTTAAAGATTGATGGATATGATAGGCTTCCTGGGCTCGGCGTCGATCTCCGACCTTGCTGTAAGCGTTAGCCAGATTAAGATGGACGTCAGGATTCTCTGGATCCATCCCTTTGGCTGTCAGAAAAACCTCAACTGATTTGCTATAATCTTCTTTCAGGTAGTAGCACATCCCAAGATTAATGTAACCGGCGACCTGACTTGGTTCTAATCCGATTACAGTTTGAAACGCATTGATAGCGTAATCCAATGCCTGTACTTGTAGGTAAACTTTACCTATCAACTAGTGATAGCTCAGGTTCTCTGACTGCAGTTGAATCGCTCGGTTCAACGCATCCAATCCACTGCCTAAATCTTGGTTTTCAAAATAGGCTTGTGCCAGGCGATACCAGTTTTGAGAATTGGATGGATTTACATCCACAGCCCGTTTCAGGAGAAACATTTTTTCAGATTGACGATGAATCCGTTTAAACAACTTTTGGAACGCCTCGGCATTCTTCCGGTCTCCACTTCGCACATAGGCTTGCGCCAACATATAATAGGGTTGAAATGTATCTAACTCAAATTGAATAGCTTTTTTCAAGGATTGTATTGCCAAGTCATCATTTCGTTTTTTGAAATGGACAATTCCCTGCTGATAGTAAGTTTCGCCGTCAGTCGGATTCAATCTAATAGACTGTTGGAGAGCTTCTTGTGCGTCATTGAGTTGATGTTGAAAACGGTAGGCCGTTCCTAGCAAACGGTACATCAGAGCATGTTGGGGATGAATGTTTAATCCCTGTTGGAGGAGAACAACAGCATTAGCGGATCTAGCTAGAGCACGAATATACGCATGTGCTAGAGCCGGGTAGGCTTCGACATATGCCGAATCCTGCTGCAATGTCTTCTGAAAGTGCTGTGCTGCTTCTTGCCATAAGGATTGGTTTTGGTATAGGACACCTAACTGGTAGTGAACCAGGATGCTCAGGCCAGACAGTGGCAGCTTGCTGAAAAGCCTCTAGTGCCTCCTTCGCGTTCTGCTGCATGATAGCCCGAGCACCTCGGTCATAAAGTTTCGCAAACACCTTGCGTTTGTCAGGTCCTAGTTGGCTAATTGTTTTGACAGAATTGGACTTAAACGAAACATCTGTATTTTGAGGTCGGCCCTGATCAACAGGTAACAGCAGAATAACTGCACATAAAAGAAATGAACCAATGGAAACAACAGGAAACTGAAACCAAGTAATACGTTTGGACACAATCCGGAAAGCCATAATCTAATTATAACCGATTTTGAATATGGAGAAAAGTCTCTCAAAACAGACATCAGAGGAGAAATTCTTCGTTTGACCAAGAAAACGGAGCGTGGTAAGCCTTAACCATAATCACATGCATAAGGAAGCTAGCTGATTAAAAAAAACCGGGTAAAAGAAAAAGCCCAGAAACGAATCTCTGGGCTTTTAGGATGTTGTTTAAAGCTAAACTTAGTAGCTGACTTTGATCTTTCCCCACGCCGCCGGGAGCTTGTCAGCTGGTTCAACAGCAGTTATAGCAGTCAGGAGTTTGGCATCACCAAAGGCTGAGTGATCACAACCAATTCCGTCTCCTCCATCGGTAATTTCAATTTCTAATTTTTTAGTATTGGCAGGTATATCAAACTCAACTTTCAGCGGAGCGGTATTTATACCGCCATCGGATCCTTTCAGCGTCTCCGATTTGAACACTTCCTTATCATCCAGTTTAAAGACAAATCCACTGGAACCTCCATGATCACAACCAGCCGGGTCTTTTTCGTCCGACATGCCAACATATCCCTCAAATCTAGCATATGGTGCTGGACCACCTGTTAAGTCATATACATACTTAGCCGTGCCATGAACTCCAATCCCTCTTGGAAAATAGGTTCCTCCAATCACGATTTCGTTCCGGGTGGTAGCGCCTTCACCGATAGTACAGTTGTCACAATTGAGGGGGCCTCCCCAACCAGTCCATTCGGCAGCCGGATTTGATGGAATCAGACCACAATCATTCGGTGCAGGCGAGTCGCCACCAATTAATGCCAGATAAACGACACCATCTCGATCATCTTCAGGAACAATTTTGTCATAATCATTGGGTACCGCAAGATCTTCATCTCCGCCTTTAGCAACCTTTATGGCAGGTACAGACGGTTTATTAGGTAAAGCCGCACACTTAACACTTGCATACACTGCAAATGATGACAGGATAAAAACCACAATTAGCGATAAGACAAACAAATGCTTCATAAATTGAATCCTCCAATTTAAGGTTAAGGATTAAGGGTTTTAGCTATGTTAATAGCTGTTTTTAAGTACTCCCCACTTGGTAGGAAGTTTGC
>DTUY01000322.1 GCA_012963885.1 Candidatus Poribacteria bacterium
TGGAGAAACCAAGTGGATGGCCATCGTTGCTGCTGTCGGATTGATCGAAGAGATAGCTTTGCCCCGGCACCAGTTGTAAAGTCGGGGCGGTAGCCGAATTGAGCCGAAACTTACCAGATGAAACCTGAACTTGAAGCTGATTGGTGGCTAGAGCGTGGCTACCGAAACGACCGCTATTGCGGTTAGTGGTTAAAGTCAGGGAAGTATCTATTGCCGTCTGAGCAGGGTTGCCAGTCAGGTTTTTCAGGTTTAGGCTGACCGGCAAGCTCTCGCCCGCCAGTAAGCTTGAACTGCTACTGGTCAGAGATAAGCTAGAAGCACTGGTGGCCGTCAAGTAGAGAAAGGCGTTGGACAGGGTTGCCGTTTTGCCATCCGGATTGGTCACTACCAGATCAACCACCGAGCCAGATGAACCCGCCGGGGTATCGACGGTAATCCGCTTCTTAGAATTGACCACCACTTGGCTGGCTGCTTGTCCTCCTAAGGCGGCAGTTACACCCGATTGAAAGTTGTCGCCAGTGATGGTAATAGGGCTACTGCCAGTGTTCACACCTCTAGCTGGCGAAACCTGACTAATAGTAGGTGGCGGCAGGTCAAAGAAGGAGTTGGATGCGGTGGGCTGATAGGTGACGTTAGAGACCAGATCTGTAAATTGCGGACTGCTACCCCAATAGTTGTTGGCGGCAGAGAAAGATGCGTTGTCAGCATGATTGTAGATGGCTGCACCATCGCCACTGGATGAAACGGAATTTCGGTACAGATCGTTTTCGACCATCTGTGGCAGATCCGTAGTACCGGTATCGACATAAATACCACCGCCATTATAGGCCTGATTGCCAATGAACAGATTATGGAAGATGCGCAGGGATGACTGTTTCAAAGCCAAGGCCCCACCATTCTTAGTGGCTATATTATTGCTGAATTGATTATCTTCCAGTGCTCCCTTACTGGCACCTTGATCATTATTGGTAATCAGCATAGCCCCTCCCTGGCCAGTAATACTATCGAGGGATTGGTTGGCATCGAAGTGGTTAGATCTGACCAACAGGTCGCAGTGTTCCAGATAGATGGCCCCACCAGATTGGGCCGAATTATCCGAGAACCAGTTTTGGACAAAAGTGACGGCACTATCCTTAGCTCGAATGGCCGCTCCACGTTGATGATTTTTATGGTTAGAAAGTAGCACCTGATAGAGAGTCAGTTTGGAATCGTTTTGCAGGTGGATGGCCGATTGGTTGTCAGCCAGATCGCCTTCAGTTTGGTTGTCAGCCAGATCGCCTTCAGTATTGATAACAGCCAAATTAGACACTGTTACTCCGACAACACCATCTCCAGTTAATATGCTGACATTTTCTCCTCGACCATCAATGATGGTGTTGGTTTCATTATCACCCATCAATGAAACATTATCCTCGAATAGAAGAGGAAATGTCTCTCCGCTGAGAGTGGAGTAGGTGCCAGGCTTTAAGTTGATTACTGATGGTTGAGTGGTAGTACCAACGACTCGCGTCAAAGCGTAGGTAATGGTTTTCCAGGAGGCAGACTCACCTCCATCTATGCTAGCATCATCAACACCACTAATCGGATTGACATAGAAGGAGCCAGTTTGGGCATCCACCGCCGGTGCAGCCGAGGTTTGAAATTCATAAGTCCGGTGCATTGGAACTACCATTGGGTTACCCGACAAATCAAGAACGGATTGAAGGAACAACTCAACACTAATATCAGCCTTGATTGGCAGACTAAAGTTAGTGTCAAGCGTAATTCGGTGTTGACCATCGGTATCGCTTTGCGTCATAGTGGCCAAACCGGAATCCAACAGTTCGTCTAAACTAAATTGAGGGGTCTGAAAATCGTCACCACCTCCAGTGTCATTTACTGTGATCTTGATGCCCATTTGTAACAGTGATTGCTGACTCATCGGTTCGGTAAAGGTAACAACAATAGGTGGATCGAGAGATACGTTGGTGGCATTATGGCTGGGAGAAGTTGAAACTATGTCAGGAAGCGTCGCATCGGCTGTAGTAAAATTCCAACTGGTAGTATCTGTTATACCAACATGGCTATTGCCAGCTGTATCCTTAAAAGCAGTGACATCAACTTGAAAATAAAAGTCTGTTTCAATCTCCAGATCGTTGGCTGGATCGATAGTAATAGTCGTAGTTCCCGAACCTGTAATAGAACTGGTCACATCAAACTGTTCTACCTGGGTACCATCTGATTTATATAAAATGATAAAACCAGTTCCTGCATTTACCGCTTCATTAAATATGATCTGCAGGTTGGTGTCGAGGTCCAAACCAGTAACAACAACATCATCGGAAGGACTTAGACCTAATATCACCGGTGGTTGTGTGTCAATAGTTAGAGTAAAATCAGCTTCAGACAAAGCCTCATTGTAAACTCGCACATCATCAATGATACCTTTGAAGTGATCACTATCTGTCCCTGCTCCACTGCCATCATGGAACCTCGTGTTATTAACCACCATGCCGATACCAATATCACCACTATGGTTAAACATTTCACCACCTGGTTCCTTAGCTATTAACTCACCATTAAGCCACATTTCAAACTTGTCAGGTTCAACAGCAGATTTCCCGTCTCTAATAACCAAGCCAACATCATACCATCGGTTTGATTCGATAGGTATTGAAGGCCAAGATCCATTCCAATCATATTCCGCTTGATTCCAAGCTCCAACATACAATTCACCCCCATGAACATAGATAACAAATCCTCGTATACGTCCACCTTCCTTGTATATAACCTGCTTTCTATCAGCAATTGACGCATCATTAACCTTGAAAATCGCAGTAACTGTTCTGTTAGCCCAAGGACCATTTGTGATATTGATAGCTCCATGGTCAGGAATGGCCACATAATCGTCCGTACCATCAAAAGACAGAGCTCCATCACGTACACCAGTTGTCCAGGTAGCACCGTTAATAGTGCCATTGACACCCTGGCCTTCGGAATCGCCTGCCGTATTGCCCATACCTTCATTAAAGGTCCAGGCGGCAGCGATATTATTAACCTCGCTATCAACCCTGAAACCTAATAAGGCCAGAACGAAAGCCAAAATAAAACTTCTGGTGATATTAGTTTTCATGGGAGATCTCCTGATCAAATACTGATGATAGCGGCTAAATAGCTAATCTGAGCATGACTCAACGAAATTCCAACCACCTGAATTGATATGGCCAATAGTAACACCCAAAAATGCAGAATTGACTTACCCATAACTAATCTTCATTATGTAAATCAAACACCTTTTTGATGCTAAATAACAACAAACCACAACTATGACTTACAGTAACCTTTAGTGCTAGCTATTTACGGTCATAGGGTATGAGATGATTGACTTCCGTTAATACAAGTGAATCATCAAAAACTTGATTGACGAAAGCTTGATTGACGAAAGGAAGGAGGCCTCATAACCACTATAAATTCTATCACAAACCTGTTCTATCACAAACCTGTTCTGTCACAAATAAAAAGTTCAGAGAATCTGGACTAAAACACAAAAATACAGCCAAGCCAAACTCTATCCTTCTGAAGTCATAACAAAATACTTCCCAGTTGATCCTTTATTAATCGGTGTAATTGACGGTTGCGGCATTGATTTTGCTCAAGCACTTGGGTTTAGTTGCGAGTTGGGATTGCGATACGGCTAATATTTATGATGGTCCGGCCCTTCAACATTTGGTGGATGATATAGATTCAACAACGGTTGTCTTTTTGGATACAGGCTTCGAGAAGAAAGACTGGCATCCCACAAACTTGCGCCTTTGCAAGCGTGGAGAATAGAATATAAGGTTTGGGAATACTTTAAAACCAAACTTGGCTTCACCATAACACTATTCAACATCTTGGTTCGGAGGAATGGGCTGCCAGCTGATGAGAAGGGATTTGTTCAACTATCCATTGCTGAATTCAGCCTTTAAAACTCGCACCAAAGGTCGGTACCCACTTAAATTTCACAAAAAAAGAGGTCCAACAGAAGCTCATTTCCCTAAAATGACAGGAGTTATGCAGACATGGCCCAACTGACAATTGCGATCGTAGCTTCAAGCTAAATCACCCTGCTTCGAAGGCGATGATATTTTCTATCCACCCACACGGCTGACTCAGCTCAAACCGTTTGCTTTCAGATTGTCTAAACTCGAATACCAACTAGCAAAGACAACACATGAAGAATAAAAATGAATCCTATCGCCTGACTAGACCACAGCAGTTGAACAAACTCTTGAAATACAATCATAGAAATTTTGTGCTGTTCTGCGCCTTCATACAAGAGCTTATCATTGTCAAACGCCTAAGACAATTGCCAATATCTATCAAGAGAGCCGCCCAAAAGTGCGCTACAAGTCGAGGGTTAAGTTAATTTCCCGAAGTCGCTGGTCTTCTGAGGCGATAGCCAAACGCCTGTTTTGATGGCTACAGAAGTCCTTTGACCACTAGATTTATGGTTACGACGGAACAAAGGGATCAGCAGATTACCAATCCCTTTATAGAATCTTAACACATAAACTAAATTAATTACTTTAACAACAACATCTTGCGTGTCTCGGTATACCCCCCAGCACAAATCGTGTAGTAGTAAACGCCTGATGCTGCCTGCTCACCAAACTCATTCCGACCATCCCAGTAAGCTGACTTGCCCCGTGAAGTATAATCACCTGCACTCCGTAAACCCATATCAATCCGACGCATCAGATGCCCAGAGGCGTCATAAATCTGCACCACCACCTTCTCTGAACTAGCCAGTTTATACGGTATCCAAGTCTCTGGATTGAACGGGTTAGGATAGTTCTGACCCAGGCTAAACTCAGACACTGCTACCAACTCCTGATCTATAACCACAGACGGATCAATTTCAACCGGCATCGGCTGTAACTGACGATTGGCTAGTAACAAGTTTCGAATGCCTATCGAGCTCAAGGCCAAATCCAAGTCACCTTTCAAACGGAAA
>DTUY01000323.1 GCA_012963885.1 Candidatus Poribacteria bacterium
TCGTACCGGATATCACTTTTCTGCTTGACTTACCGGTAGATATCGGGCTGAAACGAGCGGGAAAAAGAGGTCAAGGCTTCGATCGATTGGAACGTGAGAAATCCGAGTTTCATCAACGAATTCGGCAGGGATATCTTGAAATGGCCGATCAGGAACCCGATCGGATCAAGGTTATTCCTGCTGAACAGGATGAAGATCAGGTATATACTTCTATAAAAAAAGAAATTGTCACATTGTTTAATGGACAGAAATCGTGATTATCGGACATCAGCAGGTTATAAGTCAACTTCGGCATGCAGTAAGTGAGGATCACATTGCGGGTGCGTACCTTTTTGCTGGGGAGCCAAATGTGGGAAAGGAAACAGTGGCCCTTTATTTTGTCAAATCGATTAATTGTCTGGATTTGGTCCATCGTCCCTGTGATAATTGTTTAGCTTGCCATAAGATAAATACTGGCAACCATCCTGATTTCCAAGTTGTTCGTCCTGAAGGGAAACAGATCAAAATCGATCAGATTCGTCAACTTCAGCGGCAAGTCGTGTTTCAACCCATTGAAGGCAGACGGAAATTGTACATTATTACTGAAGCCAACCGCATGAACCTGGAAGCAGCTAACTGCCTACTCAAAACATTGGAAGAACCCCCAGCCAGATCGGTTCTAATCCTGCTAACAAGCAACTTAGACGCATTATTGCCGACTATCCGTTCGCGTTGCCAGATTATTTCGTTTCAACCGTTGCCGGTTCCAGAACTAGTTGAGATCCTTACTGACCGGTTCAGTCTCGATGCCGATCATGCCTCATCAATTGCCGTGTTATCCCAAGGTGCTGTCGGCAAAGCCTTGACACTGATTGAAGACAAGAGTTTGACTGTCATAGATCAGATTCCTGAAGTGGTGACTACTACCGATAGGCTATCGGCTTTTCGAATCGCAGAACAATTGGGCGAAGACTTAACACAACTCGATCAACTGGTGATGTGGTATCGAGATCTTCTGCTAATTCGACAAAGCACATCGGTTGATCTACTAACACACAGGAACCACCTTGAATCACTCCAGCAAATAGCTAAGAACTACTCGCGGATCCACCTGCAGTCAGCCATAAAAGCCATATTCGAGACTAAGAGACTTATCGAGCGAAACGTAAATGCTACCTTGGCTTTAGAGGTTCTGGTGTTCAAGCTGATGAGAACTGAATAATTCTTATTGAAAAGGACGTTGTTCTTTCGGTCTGGGACGACGCATCGGTTCTAAAATCTTCCCAGTTCGACGTCCATTCAGCTGGGAATCAATTGATTCCACGCGACGTTCCACGAATGTCTTCAAGCCAAAAATAACGTCCAGCATGGGGGGAGGAGGACGTCGATTTCGCCGATTACCGCCACGTTGACGTTTCCGGCGTCCTTGATCTCTGGGCGATAAGTCTTCCGATAGACTCTGTTCAAACATCCTGGTCGAGAACTGTTTGTGCTGGTCGGCAACGACGGCCTCCTGTATCAGGTTTGCCAACCTGTCGATTTCTAAGGCCATCGTCTCTGGATGAAACTCGATGTCAATTAATGCTTGTAAATTGCGATAATACTCAAACCGATAATCCTCAATAATCAGTAGTCGTTCTACCAGCATTCGCCGTCCTATCGATGGGTGATTGATATCCATATCCAATAGTCGATTTGCCTGTCCTTGTTGGAAATTCCCGAAAGCTTCATTAAGATCCCACGGTATCATGTTGTATTGATCGGTGTATGTGTCGTGATACAGGTAGTAGTTGTGCCCTGTTCCAAAATAGCTGTCTAAGTTGACTAAAACTGTGTTGATTGCCATCAATTTTAAAAATGAATCGACATTAAAATAACGTTCGATCTGCTCGGCAAACTGAGCATCATCCGACTTGTATAAGAACTCCAAAAATGAGATGAGTCTACCTGTATCAGAATCCTTTTTCCTCGATTTTAAGGTATATCGTTGTTCGTAGTTTTTCCAACGGCCACCAAGCGGAATTAAATCAGGAATTCTGTCCGGTTTAACCAGTAGTCCATCATCGTTGCCAAAGTGATCAACTAAGAATACCCGATCTACCTGCTCAATCATTGTGTATAGTCCCAGATATTCCTGATCATATACACCATCTACTGTCAGATACAATTTGGCAAAAACGGTTCTTGGTGCAGGTACATCCAGCTTTTGAAAAAGGTGGTAGGCTAACTTCTCTCTCAGAAAGGATGGGTCTTTGAAACCATTGCTGAAATTCAGTTTTTGGTAACCAAAGAAATCCTGTCCTTCAATAAACCGATCGAAGTCAAACTTGAACGGTTTTTTCAGACTGCTCGGCATGGATTTGAGTGACGAGTTTCCTTTAAACCGTACACCAACATCTTTCCAAATTCGACCATCGAACCGAATATCTGTTGGCACATATGCAGTGTCTAATTCGGCCATTATGGGCGGAGGTGAAGGTCGAAAAGGGCGATCATTGGCATTAGGCGGTGGTTCTGGACGGAATTGGTTGAAACGCATTGGCTGCATCTTTTCCCAGTTCTGGGGAGTAATTGTTATCCAAAATTCCAGAATGTAGTCAGATTCAAAAACATCGGCAATGGCTGAACCTAAGATTGTTAATAGTAAAAAAAAAGTTATTCCAGATTTTGGCATCAGCTGATTTTACTTATAAACATAACAATTATTTAGACATACTACTCTAAAATTCCGCCCATGTTTCTGGTTAAAGGTTTGGATTATCTCACTCATTCCAAGTGACATATTAGCAATCGCTTAGGTATGGTCTTGCCTTGGTTCCGGTAATCCGCCAACCACGATATAGGTATCACCCAACGTCTTTATTTTTTCAGTCCAAATCTGTCTACTAACTGATTATAACCAGTGAAGATTGCATTCAGTAACTAGATTAACTCCTCAGCGGACATACCAGCGGTTAAGCACGTAAAATAAACAATGCCTGAAAATAATATGGTTGCTTTCGCAAACTGATCAGAAATGGTTAACTTATCTTCTTTTATCCGTTAGCTATCGACGGCGACAAGATAATTGAGCAGTAAGCATTCTGCTCGGTCATATTCCTATTGGATACGTTCAAAGCCTTCAATAATTATATGTTATTCGCTCCTAGTTGTCGATCTGTTTCTCGCTCCTATTCTATACATTCTTTCCTATATCAGGATGGCTTCAGGTTTCTTTCTCAAGTACTGAAAACTAGAGTTAATAGAAACAAATATTAAAGCTAGCATTCCTATGATAGAAGGGAAAGCTATCCACTCATTGAAATACCATGGCGGAATAATTGTTAATTCTGCTTGGGCAAGTTCTGAGTAGTTAAAATCTCGGTCAATAGCTTGGATTTCCAGACTATATGTGTTTGAAGTTACCAAGGTTGACCCCTACATCAAAGCTGATATCAAATGCTGTTTCTGTGGTAGTGGGATTCAATTTCGGTATTCGATACCTGATTGTCTCTTATCTGGCAATGTTTTGAAATCGATGGCTTTACAGGTGACAGTGAACCGGTTGCCGCTGGTGATAGAAGGGATTCGAGATAAATTGGTGTAGGTCTGGTCAGTTTCAATGGAAACAATTTGAGCAATCGGTGGCATAATTCCAGATTGGTTCCCAACCAAGGAACATCATCTTGTTCTTAATGAATAGCCGTAATCTGATTGCCTACCAGACTATCATTGATATCCAGATGGGAAACGGATTATGACTGCAGGTAAAGATGGAATTATTCAAATCTACACCACTGAAATTGAAGAGTTGCTGCAAATTGCAAAAAGTCGAGTCACTCGTCAATTAACAGCTGAGGAGAAGATGAAGTTGGGGTGCTGGATTGGTAGGAATGTCCGATAAGTGCTAATTATTCGGTCTCTATTGAGAAGGATAACGAAGATGGCTTGGGGCGTTGCCTAGATGCCCAAAATCACATCTATGGTGACCTATCGATGTGGACAATTAAGCCCCAATTTCCAAAACCACAAGCGTATGAGGATTCGATTTAAGCGGGGGCGCCGCTGTTTGTCTAGTACGATAAAATCTCCCTGAGGGATTGTGGATGGCTTAACAAGTGAAATTAGATGGGTAGGCTTAGGGGGAAATAGCAGAGTGTGTTTTAAATTTGGTTGAGTTAACATGAACAGAGATTATTTGAAATGGAAGAACTGAATTTAATTCTTGGTTTATCCACCGTCTCCATTGGGATTTTCTTTATCATACTTGGCGATTTCACTACTGCTAGAACAAATTGGGATGAATCACTACTATAATATGAGGATCCATAAAGCCTTTGAGTCGAAAGAAAATTGGTACAAGATTAATTGTTTCGGTGCCAAGCAGTGGATCATTTTCTCCATCTTGATGATCCACATTGGAGTCATCTCATTTTTTATACTGTTTGCTCAGCACCATTTTCTGATAACTCTTCTTACCCTGTTGAACTATGGTTTGAATCGCTGTGTCAATTAACAGGTATGGGATCTATCCATGTCAGACATTTTTATATCTTACTCTCGCCGTGATATCGACTTCGTTCGCCATCTGTTTGATCAACTGCAAGAGCGTGATCATGAATCTTGGGTGGACTGGCAAGATATTCTACCCACCGCGGACTAGCTGGCAGAAATCTATCAAGGTATTGAGGCTGCCGATTCTTTTCTGTTTGTTATCAGTCCTGATTCGGTGGTCTCAGAATTCTGCACTTTGGAGATTGAGCATGCAGTTAAGCATAACAAACGCTTAATTCCCGTAGTGTGGGAAGAGGTGGAGGATAGCCAAGTTCATACTTCGATGATGGCACGTAACTGGATTTTCCTTCGTCAAGAAGACGACTTTGAGGCCGGCTTAGAGTTGCTAATTGGTGCACTTGATACTAACTTGGTATATATAAGGTGCAAGCAAAGATCAGAAAATTAATAATGTCCTCAATGTAATTTATATTGAAAGCCTAACTGGCTGGATTATTAAA
>DTUY01000324.1:0-36827 GCA_012963885.1 Candidatus Poribacteria bacterium
TGGATTCCGGCTTTTTGAGCCAAAGAGTCAGGCAGGATAGTTTCAACCAGGTTACCTTGATCAACATTGATTTTGAACCCGATGTTTTTCGGTAATGGGTAGATCCACAGCGACTGCTGATCGAAAGTGCCTTGATCGTAAGCAGTTTCGATCCAGCCATCGTAAATGTTATGGCAATGGACGCAATTCTTTTGATTTGTGGGTTGAATCAATTGCTTTCGCCTACGCTTACGTAACCCTGGAATATCAGCGGCGGTTTTCCAATGGGGCGGGGGATGATTTTTTCCGTTTAAACTCTTCCTGTTCCTGGGATAATTGTGATGAAGCACCAAAACGCGTTCCATCGCCTTTTCAAGAGAGACCATAGAATTATAGGTCATCGGTCCCCCAACCGATCTTGATCCATATCGACCATAGATGGTACCATCCGGGTTCATGGAGATGACTGACCAGGTTAGATCGTAATCGAACTGGAACTGAGATAGGTCAACATCTTTCATCTGGACTAGCCGGACTTTGACAAACTTGTCAGCCAGATGATTTAGTTTTGAATCTTGACGGACAACCTGCCCGTCGAAGCCTGCACAAGCCACTCAGGGTACTCAGCGAAACAGGACAAACATCGGTGCGTTCTTTGCCTTGGCTGTTGCCACGGCTCGGTCTAGATCGTCATAAATCCAACCCTGACCTATATTGTTTAAATCTCCTAATGTCTGTTGCAACGTTTCCTGTGCATATAAGATGGATACGAATGACATCAAACACAATAAAGTTGGAATAGATCGGTGCATGATTACCTCCTTTTAATAGACTACCATTTTGGGGTGATAATTCGCTTTTTATGTTCTTCTGAAAATGCGTTGAGAACTTCCTCTGAAACGGTTTCGGCTTCGTTACTTCGTATCCAAAGTGGTGTTGTTAGCACTTGGATGTTGAGACGGTCTCTTTCTGATTCATTGGGTAGAGTAGTATGAAGTGTTGCCTGATGCATAATCAAACAATCACCTTGTTTAAGAGTTGGAATTTCGCTGCCTGTTGGAACCGATTTTCGACTAAACGGCCAACTAAGTTTTGAACGGTGGCTGCCCGGATACAGTGCCAACCCTCCGTGTTCTACAAATTCAACATCAGAAAGTGCAATAAAGAATCTGAGTTGAAACAGAGGGCAAGGCCATCCAGTTTGGTAGTAAGAATGTGTTCCGTGATCGGCGTCTTGGTGCCAGCTAGGCCATTCGATACCTCCTTTGCGTTTTTCTTTTGTCGGATTGATGACTAACACGCTTGTTTTGATGCGGTAGTCACCAAAGAATTGTCGTGAAATATCGTCAACGGCTGGATGGAATATCACTTTGCTAAATATTGGGTGTTTATCCAGCAAACAGGAAATCTGTGAATAGTGAGGTTGTTCAAAACCTCTGGCCACGTTTGTAATCTCTTTTGCCAGATCTAATTCTAGGAGATTGCTGACGATGATAAAACCTTTACAATCAAATTCCCAAAGTTGCTTGTCCGTTAGTGTCCAACTTGTCATCTTAGCGACGTCCTATCTGAGAGTTTGTGTTAACCGCATACTTTTCGCATCACCATTTTCAATGGCCCCTTTTTATAATGGTTTGCCCACCACTTGGAGAAGATGAAGGCAAAGAGACCATATTAATTTATCCCTGGCTGGAGTCCCCAGTAGGATGAGAGAAAGAGATTGAAAGACAATGATGACGAAGGCCACTGCCGCTTTTCCTGTCAGAGGGGATTCTCTTTTCGAAACCAAGACAGCGTAATTGACGATAATCATTCCCGTGATGGCGATGGCTCTAGCCATGTCTAGCCCTTCAGACGGCTGGAATGTGGATTAGCTGTCATTGTGTGTGCCTTCATCGTTCTATCGAATTGACAGACTGAATCTAGCGCTTGGAAATTGATTCATTGGCCTGTTAGTTGATTTCTTTATGGCTTGTTGTAGTGTAGGGGATTAGGATGTCACCTCTTAAAATTGAAGGTGTTAGGCCAACACAGTCTTTTTTGGTTGAGAACCTTCGCCATTTACATTTTAAGTAATATGTTGAGACACGGTCATAGTCTAACATGCACATTGTTGTTTGGCAAATGGGTGGTGGGATGTAAAGATACCTAAGAAGACCATTATATGTTCGGTTATTAATGTTGACATTCAGTAAAGGGGAAGTTTGACGGTAGATCAAAATTATGATAGGTTGACATGGAATCATAAATACTTTCAGGAGATAAAAAAACAAAATGCGTGTGGCAGTTGGGCAATTTAGTGAATTGACGGATGAAAGATTAACCTTTGCTGAACAACTGGGTGTGTCAGGAGTACAACTCAATACACCAGCAATTTCTGGTGAAAAAGGATATTGGGAATATTCCGATCTGAAATCTCTCAAGGATAAAGCGGAAGATCGTGGCTTACGTTTGGAAGCGTTAGAAAACGTTCCAATCCACTTTTATGACAAAGCCATGCTAGGTCTGCCCGGTCGTGATCAGCAGATCGAGAATTACCAGACAACAATTGCCAACATGGGTAAAGCTGGTATTCCAATTCTCGGTTACCATTGGATGCCGAACGGAGTTTGGCGAACCCCCCTAGTAAACGGACGAGGCGGAGCAACAGTTACCGCTTTTGATGCAGGCTTAATTAATGCGCAACCTTTGACGGCTGGAACTATGGAACTCGACATCTTGGAAGGGGGTACAATTAGCCATTCAGAGATGTGGGATAATTATACCTATTTCATGGAAGCGGTTGTTCCTGTAGCTGAGGAATCGGTTGTCAAACTGGCATTGCATCCGGACGATCCTCCTGTACCCACACTTGGCGGTGTTGCTCGGTTGTTTTATGAGCCGGGAGGATTTCAACGGGCATTGGATGCCGTACCCAGTCCGAACAGCGGTCTCGATTTTTGTATGGGCTGTTTCTCCGAAATGGGGCCTGGTGTGGTTGAATCCATCCGTCACTTTGGTAGCATGGATAAAATTTTTTACGTCCATTTTCGGGATGTACAGGGGCATGTTCCATGTTTTCAAGAGTGCTTTATCGGTGAAGGTAATGTTGACGTGATTGATGCCATGCGAACACTAAAGGAAGTTGGGTTTTCTGGTTTTATTATTGATGATCATGTTCCAACCATGGTTTGTGACTCGAATTATTCTGGTCGTGCACACGCAACCGGTTATATTACTGCCTTAGTGGACGCAGTGATGAAACTGTGTTAGTTGCGGATTATTCATCTGCCGAACCGATCTAGAATGAACAATTGGATTCTGTCGATTATCGGCTTGCTCGGATGGTGGTGTCGGTTGCTTTGAGTTGGATCTTCTTTTGATTATTATACTTCGAGCCATATACTGTACTAAGTAATAGCTAAAGAATGGCATCCTGCTGGGAATGGAGGCCTGAAGTTTGATCAGGTTATAGGTTGTTTAAGTTAAGTATAGTGTGGTGGAAATCTGACAAAGGTTCTGATCATGAATGGGATGCCACCAATTATGTCATGTCGTTCTCTTTCTTTTATGTTTTCCCTTCTTGTGGCTTGCGTAAGTTGTGACTCGCAGTCACTCATTAAAAGAACAGTGGTGTTAGAGGTAGAGAAACTGCAGAAAAGTGAAACGGTAACCCCGATTCCAACTCTAATTCGCCGCTCTTTTAATCTGAGTTTGTTCTATAAAAAATATCTTTCAGCCAATGGTCTGCCGATTGTGAGTTCAGAGAAGGTGGCAGACGAAGCGTTCTTTGTCGCTCGTGATATCGTCATCAAGATGGTGGAAAAAGAACCTCAGGTGCTCAAAAACTTGATAAGTCAAAAAATTCGTTTAGCCATTATGGCCCGAACAGAGGTGACAACCGATATTCCAGAACACAGCGATCTCTTCCAAGCGTTTCCGGGCACAGATTGGAACAAAAGAGCCCGTGGGCTCGGACCAACGTTAGCACGTCCTGCCTGCAGTGTGAGTGAAGAGAATCTGTTGGGATACAATGGGGATCCATATAGGGGAGAGAGCATTCTGATCCATGAATTTTCCCATGCTATTCATCAAATCGGTATTAACTTAGAATCATTTAATCTCAAATTAACAGAGACTTACCAACACGCTATCAAAAGTGGTCTTTGGCAGAATACCTACGCGGTTACAAACGCTTCAGAGTACTGGGCGGAAGGTGTTCAGTCGTGGTTTGACGCTAATCTGGAGAGTAGACCCGCCGACGGAATACATAATGAAATTAATACCCGAAACAAGCTAAAAAAGTATGATCCCAAGCTGGCAAAATTAATGTTAGAATGGTTCGTGGATGACGATTGGCGCTTTAAGTATCCTAAACTGTAAGTTAAAAGATGGATAAACAGAAGTGAGCCAAAATAATATAGTTGTCGTTGGAACAGGAGATTATTATGTTCGAGTACTTTCTTGTGTACTCAGTCAGTTGGAAGAGGAAAATTTTGCCAATGTTGTTGCAACAGTTGATATCACAGAAAGACGCAGATCGGAATATTTAACTGATGTGGAACATCGGATCAGGACAGGTGGGCAGCGATTGAGCTCATTATTGTCAGATTTCTCTGAGTTCAATCCGATTGTGTTTTTGGGACACGCCAACCCATTTCATACTCCAGATGCAATAGATCTAGTAAAAAACGGTTATCGTGTCATCATTCAGAAACCGTATTGTATTGATCAGATACAATTTTCCGATCTCTTATCAGAAGTACAGAACAACGCATCGGCAATCTGCATGTTAGAATCCTGTCAGACGTGGAATGCTGTACTTTTGGCATTTTTAGCTGGGAAAATAAAAGAATGTGTCTTCGGCTTAACGAGAGATTTTGGTCATCTCTGTTGTGATACGCATAAAAATCCGCTTTGGTTTTGGGGCAGAATTGAAGAGCTGATTGGTCCTCCTAGGTATATCCAGTCGAATATCCTAGAAGGATCAGCGGAGTCTGGAAGACTAGATCACCGCGGAAGTCACCTAATAGATTTGCAAGAGGGCGGCGGAATGATCCAAGATCTTGGGTTACATGCAATAGCCCCACTTTTAACACTGGAGGGTTATCTGGGACAAATTACAGACAGCAATTTTAATGGAACTGTCAGAATCGCTAGATGTCAAGAGTATCTTGATATGGTCAGGAATCATTTCCAGATACCTAAGGAACAGATTGGTGAAACCTATGCAGAGATTCAATTTGCAACTCAGATTGGTATCCCCATCACGGTGTTAGTTGGGAAATATGTGCTGGGGAGGAACGAAAGAAATATTGTCGTTGTGGGAGATCAAGGGGTTTTGAACTTTGACATGAGCCACATGACCGCCTCACTGTTTACAAACTACACTTCTACTCAACACGTTTTAAGACTTCAAGATTTGCCACCTGTTCAGTATCCAACGATCAAGGATGCAATCAATGAGCTTTCAGGTAACAGCGTATTGACTTTTGATGTTTCAGCTAATAATTTAAGAGCTCAAGAATTCATTCTGAATATCTTGAAGTCGATTCGTTATGATCAGGAAATACCGGTTTATTCTCAGTATGCGAAACTGATGCAGATAAACAAAGGATTTGGTGAGCCGATATCCTCAACAAGGCTGTGAAAGGAGTTAAGAATGAAACCAATAACAAAGAATTTCGGTTTTGCTTTCTTTTTTCTTTCATGTCTCATTGTTGGACTAACCTCTTTCGCTGGAGAAATCAAAGAGGAATTTGATTCTCCAAAACTTAACCCCAAGTTGTGGAAGGTGACCACTGTGGGGAGGGCATCGTTTAAGATCGAAAAAGGGAAGTTGATTTTGACTTCAGATAATGTGGAAGATGGCATTTTCCTCTACTATATTAGAAAGTATAGCTTCTTGCCTTGAGGCAGATTGTCGTCAACTAGTTTCCTCAGCTATAATTACTCTCCATTTAAATGTGTTAATCTTTTTAATGCTGACGAAATCACTGACTACTCTACACCAAAGTAGATTTGCAAACACTTTTACATCTTATTTCCAGTTATTTTATCGATTTGTTCTAGCTAACTGCGTCCTGAATTTAGCAATTATGGAATTGTCATGGTAACCACTGTCAAACGTTGTTAGATGGTGGTTCAATTGAGAGCGTTGGCTTTTGCACATCCACGTAAATTATAGTTTGATCTATTACGCGCTATTGAGTTATTGAATCGGAAAGGGAATCTCAGCAGAAATTTGTTCTATTAGTTGATATTCTGAATTGATTGGGGTTAAAAGGATTTTCGGAGTAGAATTCGGTTTTCAATGGCGAACGATGAAATCTCCATCTTCCAGTCGAGTTGTGTACGTGATTGGGATGTGTTTTTCTGGTTATAATTTTTGGCTGCAATCCGGGCATCAACTGCACTGACAATGTGATTAAACATGACCAACCCAAGGAAAATCTTTGCGCGTTCAAATTTATCGTTGGCGTTCTTCCTGAAATTGTATGCGATTTGGCGTTGCCGAGACGGTGGCCCCCCATCTCCCTGTCTTTTTGTTTCGTCTTTGTAGGTTTCTAGATCTTTCCAGTACCATAATCCAACTCTTTCAAGAGTTTTTAATTGCTGTAGATCAAGCCTTTGCAGTTGGTCAACTATTTGTTCTTTATCAAGCACATCGACTGAACGATATCCTTCCTCAATCTTTCCCATGTCGGCGTTGTAGATATTTCGCCAATTTGCAAATTCTGTAGAGTGCTCAAAGTCTTCCACAAGATCCCATTTGTCAAAGGCACAGGGGATTTCAATACGTTCACCAGAGTTGCTATGGACAAAAGAGAAGGATTCCAGATCCCCACCGCAGCCACCATCAAAACGAACAGATTCGCGAACCTGTGCGCGGTAGTTATGACGATCATTATCCGCGTTGCCATGAATTATAAAATAACTAGTCAGTAAGGCAATCTCAGCGGCAATCATACCATAGCCTCTTTTTGCTTTGCTGTGAATCTGACCGTAACCCGGAATAAGCAGTGAGTATAAAAACGCACGATTCGGATTTCTGGGTGTCTCCGGCTCTATACTTTGTGGTTGAGTAAGCAATTTTTGTTTCTGATTGGTGGCTGTGTTGATCAGGAAAGTGGATGATTGGTGTAGAAAGGTGTCATAGAGATTGGGTTCAGCAAATGCACTTAAGGAAACGTTAATTAACAGCGATATAGTAGCAATCAAGGTAACGGGTTTCATCCAGATTCCTTTGATTAAAAGATAAACTTCAGCGCGACGACATTTAAACGCTTGTTGTACGGTCCCCCGCCAGGGATTTGGGCGTAGTCGAGTTGGCCAAAATAGACGCGGAAACCCAATCCATACGTTAGGTGATCAGAAAATCCGGGTAGATTGATCCCCGGTTCCCTCTTATAACCAACGCGAAGAAAAATCAGTTTGCCAAGTGAATACTCGACACCAAGGCTCTTGTGTAAATGCCTCCATTCGAAAGCGTTTAGTCCAACACCTCGTTCTGACATCAACTGTCTTCGTGTCATGTCAGGATTTTGATCAAGAAATGCTGTGACACCTTTTTCGTCGTCTTCTCGCAGTTTATCAATTTCTGCTGTCAAGTCAGCCACAAATTGCAGTTTGTGGTATCCGATGTCGAGTAACGTCATTGCTGTTCCTGATCGGAAAATTCGAGGTAGCGGATCGCTTTGGTTTTCATCTTTAAACTTAATTCGGGTTCCCCAATTTTGTACTGCAGCAGCGACACGAACTGGGACTGGAGTATGTGGGAAGTCGTACTGTATACCGAAATCGATGGCGTAGGCTCGTCCACCATATTGGGCGAGTTTCTGACGAATAATTTTTCCGCTAACACCAGCAGAAAGCCCCTCTGAGAGTTGATCAGCATAAGATAGTGTCAGTGCCCAATTTGTACCAAGGTTTTCCTCACGCAGTACTTCAGGTGAATCGGCCGTTACCTGAATCGTTCCTTGACCTTGAACTTGAAGGCTGATACCAACCGTGCCGATATCTTCAATATGAGAGGCTCCAGCGAAAAGGGCGTAATACAATCCTTCACTTGCATCACCAAAAAGCTCTTTATAGTCGGTGTAAGAGAGAATCGTTTGTGTTTCCTTCAATTTACTCAAACCACTTGGATTCCAAAAGATACTGGTTACATCCCCTCCAATAGCGGAAAATGCATCACCAAGCGAAGCTGCTCGGGTTCCTCCTCCCAAATTCAGAATCTGTGCGCCTGTTCGTCCTGCTCCAGCTATGGCGATGGTGTTCGCTAACAGGCTAATAACCAAGGAAATAACTAAGAGGAAAAGTTTCTTTTGTTGCTTCATTCTCTGGATCTCCGTATAATTTTCGAGCATATTGCTGGAATCCGATTGTCGACCGCTCAAAACGAAAACGTCTTCAGTTTTCATAAGGTTTACATTAGGCTGGTATTGTCTGCTTCAAATGTAATGGGCACATAGTTGTGGGAAAATATGTCAACAGTCCTCGTGGCACAAAGTTATCCTAATTGTTGTGTCTTTTGCTAATCGGTTTTCACGTTTGGTATATGAGTATCGATTGAAAAGTAGCTGTTTTTACTGTTTGCAGTAGTAGCTAAAATTGAATTGGGGTCGTGTGAAAAAAGGTCTTCTACTTAGTAGTATTTCCGGGGTTTTGCTGGTCTTAAGCACTGCTGGGATTGGTTGGTATCCACTAGCATGGATAGCAATTATTCCATTGCTGATTGCCATTAAAAGCGCCAAAAATACGAAATCAGCGTTTCTCATTGGTTACCTGAGTGGATCAATTCATTTCCTTGGCACAGCCTACTGGATTGCCTTATTGTACCCATACGCAAATACAGGTTGGTTTGTCAGTGATGTGGCTGTAACTACTATCCTTTACTTACTTCTGTCTTTATATCTCGCCGTTTATTCTGCTGTTTTCGCGGTAGTGCTGAGGCGATTGACTTGGTCGGTCTTACCGATGATATTTGTTTCAGCTACTATCTGGACAGCATGTGAATGGATCGCAAGTTGGTTGTTAACCGGATTCCCGTGGGGAAGCCTAGGCTATACGCAGTGGAAAAATTTGCCTGTAATTCAAATATCGTCGATATTTGGGATTCACGGTGTAAGTTTCGTAATCGTGCTATTTAACGCTACAGGGGCAGAACTTATCCATGCCAGGACGAGTTGGCGTGTACAGATTAAATATGCGACAGTGCCACTAATAATAATATTAATGGTATTCGTTTTCGGTGTTTTGGTAATGCGTCCGGTTGAGTTTTCAGATGTCTCGAAAATCAAGATTGGCATTATACCTGGCAATATCCGCCAGATTGATAAGTGGCAAAACAAAAATTTCGATGCCATCTTCCGCAAATATCTCAATTTGATAAAGGAGGTGAGTGATAAGCATTCTGATCTTAGCTTCATTACTCTTGCTGAGACGGCAATTCCTCAAGCGATCTTTTACAACCAAGAAAACATGTATCAGAAGGCGTTGAAACAACTTCTAAGAGATCAACAACTTAATCTACTAGTTGGTACACCAAACTACTCGGAGGGTAAGGCGTACAATAGCGTGTTTTTGCTGAATTCAAAAGGCGATCAGGCAGGTGTTTATTCTAAGATGCACCTTGTCCCTTTTGGAGAATACACACCGATAGCCAGTTTTTTCCCGGATCTGATACAAGAATCTGGTTGGGAAGCGGGTAAATCGTATGATATTTTCCCAATTCCTTCTACCTTAGGCTTGGAAATGGGTGTAGCCATTTGTTATGAGTCATCGTTTCCTAATCTTGTCCGTCGATTTGTCAAGAAAGGTGCGGTCATAATAGGTGTTTTGACCAACGATGCATGGTTTGAGGGAACGGCAGCACCTACTCAGCATCTTTCAATGGCGCCCTTTCGTGCTGTAGAGAACCGTGTATCCGTTTTTCGTTGCGCTAATGGCGGAATTTCATGTATAATTGACAAATTTGGCAGAGTTGGGAAAGAACAGATATTACCTGAAGAGCAGGATGGTTTTCTGATCGGCTCCATTGCGCTGAAGCATCAGAAAAAGGAAACAATTTATACTCTTTATGGTGATTGGTTCCCAATTGCTTGTTTCGTAATTAGTCTAGGCTTAATTGGGTTTCTGCTACTGCTTCAATTCGGTATCATCAACAATTACGATAGTGGTAGGGAAAGATCTAATTGATGACCCTGCTAACAATAGTTGACAAGTCACTGTGTGCTTTATTAGAAGAAATATTGTTGGATCAGGGTGATCAAGTTGTTGTTGCAACTGATCTTGAAGAGATTCGGAGTGTCCTGGTTGAAAGGATGTCTCCTGCCGTTGTTCTGCTTGACTTTGACCGTCAGTCCGAGCTGGCTGAGATTTGTCAACAAAACCGTCAGGAAAAAATAGATTTCCCTTTGTATACGTTAGCTTTGGTAAATGACGATCAATTAGGTGATCTCATGTTTAAAGAAGGAATTGATGATTTCCTGAGATTACCTATCTGTTTGGGTGGATTGAGGGTTCGTCTGAGAGCCGCTAAACGGATTCTTGCTCTTGAAATGGAATTAGCGAATACTCGAAAAAATCTCCACCATACGGCCTCGCATGATTCGATGACGGGATTACTCAATCACAAAGGGATTATCAATGTGTTACGACAAAAATTTGATCTCCTTGGAATTAGCGATCAACCTGAACCTGTAAGTATTGTTATGATGGATCTTGATAGTTTTAAGAATATAAATGATACCTATGGCCATCTCATTGGAGATAGTGTTATTTGCCAAACCTCACAGAGATTACGGGAGCTCACCAGGTCTGTTGATGCTATTGGACGCTATGGTGGTGATGAATTTCTGATTGTGCTGAACAACTGTGGTGCCAAGGATGCGTTTCGGTTGGCAGAGCGTATTAGGTCTGCGGTAGAAGAAGATTTAGTGACGATTCCGGATGGTGTGATGAATACTACAATAAGTGTTGGCGTAGCCACGGTGTGTCAGGAGAATGGAAGTGCGTTAGATCTAATTGGCAAGGCGGATGCGGCGCTTTATAAAGCTAAGAAGGATGGAGGAAACAGGGTAAGGATTGCTGAGAATGGGCATTAGTGAATTTGAAAATTTTAGGAGAAAATGAAAATGCTGTCAGATTTGCGAACTGAGATTGAAACCATTTCGAGTCGCTTGATCGAAATACGAGGTTATCTTTGACTTAGATCAAAAGGGAGAGGACTTAAATCGGCTTGAAAAACGGGCAACCGACCCCGATTTTTGGAATGATTCTCAAGTTGCTCAAAAAGTAACACAGCAAATCTCGCGGTTGCAGGGTGAGATTGAAGAATACAACAAAATAGGTGGTCAACTTGAGGATCTACAAGTCTTAATTGAATTGGCAATCGAAGAGGATGAAGAAGGTCTATCCGAGGAAATCGATGGTAACTTGCGTCAGGTTACTTACCAGATAAACCAGCTCGAACTGAAGATCATGCTCGCTGGCGAGCATGATCATAGTAACGCGATTATCAATATTCGTCCTGGTGCTGGTGGAACAGAATCTCAGGATTGGGCGCGTATGCTAATGCGGATGTATCTGCGTTGGTGTGAGCGGCAAAACTACAAAACAGAGACGATCGAATTAACTCCTGCTGAAGAGGCCGGAATCAAAAGCGCGACCATTCTCGTGAGTGGAGATCCCGCCTTTGGGTATCTTCAGGCTGAAGCAGGTATTCACCGACTTGTTCGGATCTCACCTTTTGACTTCAATAATCGACGTCATACCTCCTTTGCGTCACTGTCTGTCACCCCTGAAATCGATGATGATATTGGAGTAGAAATCAATCCGAGCGATATACGGATTGATTTCTATCGTGCTGGAGGTGCTGGCGGTCAGCATGTCAATACCACTGATTCTGCTGTGCGTATCACCCACGAACCAACTGGTATCGTTGCGCAATGCCAAAATGAGAGATCTCAACATAAGAATCGTGAGTTGGCGATGAAAGTGCTGAGATCCCGGCTTTACGAACATTATCAAGCAGAGCAGCGCAAAGAAATGGAACAGCTTCAAGGCATTCGACCGGACATAAATTTTGGCAGCCAGATTAGATCTTATGTCATGCATCCGTACCGACTGGTTAAAGATGCCCGAACCGAGATCGAAACAGGGAATGTTGATGCTGTCCTAGATGGGGATCTTAATGCGTTCATTGAAGCTTATCTTAAGCTTAGACAGAAAAACCAAGGTTAAAAAAAGGGACTTTTAATTGGAAGACATTAGTGATGTGATGCGTCAGCGCCGAGAAAAAATTGATGAACTTTCTCAACTCGGTGTAGAACTGTATCCGCATAAATATTCTCCTGACCACACTTCAGCGGGGATTCTTGAGAAATTTGCCGATGCAGAAAATGAACCCGATGAAACGCAACCTGTTGTTATTTCTGGGCGTATCATGACACGTCGAGATCATGGCAATAGCGGTTTTGCACATCTTCAAGATAGTCGTGGTCAAATTCAAATTTATGTGCGACAGAATAACGTTGGTGCTGATACATACGACATTTACAAGAAACTTGACATCGGTGATTTTGTTGGTGTATGCGGCACGGTTTTCCAAACTCGGACGGGAGAGATTACGGTTTCTGCCAGTGAAGTGGTACTCTTATCAAAATCGTTTCGACCGCTTCCTGAAAAATTTCATGGTTTGCAAGACAAGGAAACGCGCTATCGTCAACGCTACGCTGATCTAATCATGAATCAGGAAGTCAAGGAAGTTTTTATCAACCGATCAAGAATTATCCAAGCAATACGTGATTTTCTGAACAATTTGGACTATCTTGAGGTTGAAACGCCTATCCTTCAACCGGTCTACGGTGGTGCAAATGCCCGGCCATTTATGACGCATCACAATGTACTCGATATTCCGCTTTTTCTACGAATAGCTAATGAATTGTATCTGAAGCGATTAATTGTTGGCGGATTTGACCGGGTTTACGAGTTTGCTAAAGATTTTCGCAACGAAGGGATGGATCGTGACCATAATCCTGAGTTTACTATGATTGAACTCTATCAAGCTTACGCCGACTATAGAGACATGATGGACCTGACAGAAAACATGATTCTACACACTGTCGAGGCCGTCTTTGATAAAGTTGAAATTAGGTGTCAAGGAACACTGATTTCATATGCCTTATCTTGGAAACGTATGACTATGATCGATTCTATTCATGAAGTGGCGGGAATCGATATTGAGACAAAAAGTGACCGTGAACTTATTGATATTTTGCAGGAATTGGGGGAAGATATAGAGAATAATACCTCACGTGGTAATTTGATCTCCGATTTGTTTGAAGTTTTGGTCGAGCCTAAGTTGATTCAACCCACTTTTATTTTTGATTATCCGGTTGAAGTATCGCCGTTAGCCAAGAAGAAACGTGGCAATGAGAAGTTTGTCGAACGGTTTGAACTCTTTATCAATGGTATGGAGATTGGTAACGCCTTCAGCGAATTGAATGATCCCGTGGATCAACGGAAACGATTTATTGAACAAGCCAAAAAGCGGGAGTTAGGAGATGAAGAAGCGTTTATGATGGATGAAGACTATCTCCGAGCTCTGGAGTACGGCATGCCACCTACTGGTGGATTGGGTATAGGTATTGATCGATTGACAATGCTTTTGACCGATCAGGGTTCAATTCGTGATGTGATCCTTTTCCCGCAGATGAGACCAGAGCGCTGATGGGTTTAGCACGAATCCTCTCTTCATTTGAATGGTTGGTTTCCTCTAGGTATCTGAGGTCAAGACGCAAGCAATCTTTTATCTCAATCATCAGTCTGATTTCGGTTGGAGGCGTTGGCATTGGGGTTGCCACAGTTATTTTGGTTATATCAGTGATGAACGGCTTTGAACAGAGTTTGAAAGATAAGTTCCTCGTTAATCAGGCACATGTTAACGTTAGATCAGCAAAAGGATATTTCGATAATTATCAGGAACAGATCGACAAAATAGAAAAAATTGAAGATGTGATTGCCGCTTCGCCGGCAATCTATAGCCAACTGGCAATTCAACCAAAGAGATCGAAACGAATTGAAGGTACAATTTATATTAAAGGAATTAATCCTGTTCTTGAAAATAACGTGACTGGATTTTCAGAATTTGTGGATGGTTCTTTCGATTTCCACGGTTCTGCTCTTATTGAGGAAGTACGCCGCCGAAGTTCTCAACGTGAGACAATCAAGGGCGGTATTGTCTTGGGTTATAGTGTGGCTAGTCGACTTGATATCAATAAAGGTGATGTCTTGCGGCTTATTTCTAAGATGGAACCCAATCCGGCCAACCCCAGCACCTTTTTTGCGGATGTGAGTAATTTTGTGGTTATTGGTCTCTACGAATCTGGAATGTTCGCTTACGACAATGCATTTGGCTTCATCTCACTTGAGATGGCACAAGATCTTTATAATCGGGAAGGACACATAAATCTGGTTCAGGTGCGGACAAGTTCTCCGGAAATCGCCAGCAAAGTAGCCAGCAAAATCCGTCGAGAGATACAATTTTCCAATACAGGGCTTTATTCCGCTCCAAGAACCAGTACCTGGGTGGAGTCACACGCTGCCCTTTTTGAAGCTATCCAGTTGGAAAAATTAGTCACCGTTGTTATTGAAGCCTTAATCATTCTTGTCGCCTCTTTTAATATTGCGAGCACGTTGATCATGATGGTGATGGAAAAAACGCGCGAAATCGGTATTCTTAGATCAATGGGTTCTTCAAAGATGAAAATTCTGATTATATTTATTTCCCAAGGCTGCATTATTGGTTTCCTTGGTATTGTTTTGGGAACTGTGCTTGGTGTTGGGATCTGTCTCCTGCTTGACTTGGAAGTCGTCCGTCCTTCACGATGGTTTGCTTTGCTGATTCTGATTCCTATCTTCTTGCAGGTTGCGATTGCATTTCATCGGACCATGCGCAGATCGATTAGCTTGAAGTTGGTCATCAGCTTAGTCTGGCTAGGAATAATAGCTTTTGTCCTTTACTGTCTTGTACAGCCGATTCAGATTAACAGCGAGGTTTATCAACTGAGTCGGTTGGCGGTTAAAATTGACTGGCCTTTCGTGGGAATTGTTAATGTTCTATCTTTCTTCATTTGTTTGTTAGCAACGCTCTATCCAGCATGGCAAGCATCAAAGTTGAACCCGATTGAGGCTTTGCGCTATGAGTGATCTTATTCGGGTAGTGGATCTATATAAAACGTATGTCGATGCGACTTCTGAAGATATTACGACTCAGGTAGAAGTGCTGAAAGGAGTCGATATAGAAGTTAGGCAAGGAGAAATTCTAGCCATTATTGGCAAATCAGGTGTTGGCAAAAGTACCCTTTTGCATCTGATTGGTGGTTTGGATCGACCGACCAGTGGCAGCGTTTTCTTCAAAGATCAAAACATCTATGCATATAGCGATCGACAGTTGGATCGGTTTCGGAATTTAGAAATTGGGTTTATCTTTCAGTTTCATCATCTATTACCTGAGTTCACCGCACTTGAAAATATTGCAATCGGTGGGTTGATTGCCAGAAAGAATGTTTCGGAGACGTATGGCGCCGCCGGCAAGATTCTAAATTATGTTGATTTAGCCGATCGATCCAGCCATTATCCAAGTGAACTTTCTGGAGGTGAACGTCAACGAATCGCTATCGCGCGTGCGTTGATAAATCAACCGAAAGTGATTCTGGCAGATGAGCCTACTGGTAATTTGGATCGGAAAACGAGTGATGATATCTTAGATCTATTGTGGGATCTCAATGATCGTTTAAACCAAACACTGATTCTAGTGACGCATGATCATGGTTTGGCACAAAGGGCAGATCGAATGGTCCACATTGTTGATGGCAGGATAGCGAATCAAAACCAAATTGTCGATACATAGAAATAAATTGTGTATAAAGGAAATCCCTAACCCATGATGGTCTACATTGATGGTCAATTTTTAGCTAAAGCCGATGCTAAGATTTCGGTTTTCGATCACGGTTTGCTTTATGGTGATGGTGTGTTTGAAGGAATCAGATCATACAATGGTTGTGTATTCAAACTGGATGAGCATCTAAGGAGATTATATGAATCGGCCAAGGCAATATTATTGAACATTCCAATTTCTATCGAAGAAATGGAAATCGCCATACTGACCACACTTCGTGAAAATAATCTTCGTGACGCATACATTCGTCTAATTGTTACGCGTGGCGAAGGAGATCTGGGGCTTGATCCTGATAAATGTTCCAAATCTTCGATTATCATCATCGCTGATGTCATTACGCTTTACCCCCCGGAATTCTATGATAATGGACTTGAAATTGTCACTGTTGCCTCAACACGGAATCACGCGGAAGCTGTGAATCCACGTATTAAGTCGCTTAATTATCTGAATAATATTCTGGCCAAAATTGAAGGTAAACAGGCTGGTGTTGTTGAGGCTCTTATGCTTAATACAGCGGGTCAAGTGGTTGAGTGTACTGGTGATAACGTGTTTTTTGTTAAGGACAATGTCATTGTAACACCGCCAACGCATGTTGGTATTCTGGAGGGAATTACGCGAAATGCGGTCATTGACTTGGCCTGTGATCGAGGCTACACGGTTGAGGAAAAGGTTTTCACCCGCCATGATTTGTATATTGCTGACGAATGTTTTTTAACCGGAACAGCGGCAGAGGTCATTCCGGTCGTTGTGATTGACAAACGTATCATCGGTGATGGGAAACCGAGCAGAATTACACGGATTCTCATGGAAGAATTCCATAAACTTACTCAGGTAACTGGCACACCAATTTATTAGGGATGGAAATGCAAAAAACCGCAATTGTTTTTATCTTGCTGTTGTTTGTTGGCGTATTTAGTTACTCTCAGGAACCTTCGAAAGTTAAGGGTTCCCAAAAGGTCGATAATCCCTTGAGTGTGCAGAAGATATCGTTCAAAGGTTTGAGTAAGGTTCCTGAAGATATGCTCCGCTCTATCGTACAAACAAGAATTGGTCAAGAAATAGATCCGGATCGACTATCTAAAGATATTAAGAACCTTTATAAAGATACTGGCCTCTTTTCTGATATTATGGTCGATGTGGAAACTGCTGAAGATGGTGGGTTGAATGTCATATTCAATGTTAAGGAGAGCCCGAAGATTGAGGGTCAAATAAATATTATTGGTAATGAGAAGATTAAGTTTGGAAAAATCAAAGAGGCGATTACTTTGAAGCCAGGTGAGATTTATAATCAACGTCTCAGTTGGCGAAGTGAACAGTCAATTCTCCAGCTTTACAAGGAGAAAGGGTATTATCTGGCCAGCGTAAAGGCTTATACTGATCTCAATCCTGAGGCTAATATTGTTTCAGTCACGTTCGAGGTTAATGAAGGTGAGCGGATCAAGATTCAAGAGATTAATCTTTATGGTAATGAGGGGGTGTCGTCGGAGAAATTGCGAAAAAAGATTAAGACGCGTGTGGGTAAACGTTTTGATGAAGCAATTTTTGAGGAAGATCTCACCCGTCTTCTGACTTTTTATCAAGACAATGGGTATGCACAGTCTAAGTTGGTCAAACACGAAAAGCGTTTTACTGAAGATAAAATTGGTATTATCGTCGAAATCGAAATTGACGAAGGTCCGCAATACATCATTAACGAATATGATATGAAAGTTAGTTACTCAGAAAAACCTGCCTTCAAACAAGAGAAGATTCAAGGGATGATCAACCCCGCGGAAGGAGAAATTTTTGATCGTGGCGAATTTGAAAAGTCCATCTTAGAAATCAAGCAGCTTTACAGTGAAGAAGGCTATGTTTTGATGACGTTGAATCCAATTCCGTCCTACAATGAGCAAGAAGGCTATGTTGACTTTCTGATTGAAATTGATGAAGGTAGTGTAATTGTTATCGACCAGGTCAAGATCAATGGTCTAATTAAGACTAAGGAGAAGGTCGTTCGTCGAGAACTTGATCAACTCAAGATTAAAACAGGGGAGTTCTTGGATATGAAAGCGCTGCGTAAGGCTCGGCAGCGTCTTTTCCAGATGGGATTCCTCAGAAACGTCGAATTTATCCCTAGTAACACAGAAGGGCAGAAACGAAATCTCAATGTTAATTTGGATGAATCACCCCGAACCGGTATGTTTTCGCTCGGTGGTGGTTACGGAAGTGAAGGGGGACTTTTTGGTATCGCTGAGGTTGGTGAAAATAATCTGATGGGTCAGGCTTATAACATCCATCTCAAGGGAGAAGTAGGAACGTGGTATCGGCGCACTGCTGAACTCCGGTTGGGTACACCTTGGGTTCTTGGGTCGCCCACCCGTGCCAATATAAGAATATATAATAACACTTTTACCCGACGTTATTACCGCGGTCTAACCAGCTATTCCAGTGGACTGACTGATGTCTCATATCGTCATGTTCGATATATCGATAAGCGAAAAGGGGTATCGTTGACACTCGGACGGCCGATTTTCGAGGATATTGATGCTTCAATACGTTTTCGCAATGAGGATGCAAATGTAAAACATAGGAAAACAACCCAAGGTGGTGGAATTGAACTAGAAAACTATCTCGATCGGTTCACTCGAAGTTTGACTTTAATGTTATCCAGGGATACACGCGATTACCGAACATCGTTGTATCACCCGATTTCCGGTGCGTATGGTACAATCTCATACGAATATTCCGGTGGCTTTCTTGGGGCTGACAATAATTTCCGCAAATATTCTTTAGATTTCAGTTGGTTTTTAAAGACATGGCAGAATTTTGTGTTTGCCTCGCATCTAAACGGTGGTATTCTTGATAGCAGGACATCTACTACAAGCAGTGGTAGCTACTATGATTCATACAGAATAGATCCGCTTTACTTCGAGCGTTTTTGGATAGGAGGCATTGACACAGTCCGTGGATACGAGGATTTTGAAATTGTGCCCACCGATGGTCCTCGGGGGTATAACCCCAACGGAGGAAATAAACAAATTTATGCTAATTTTGAGTATCGCGTCCCTGTTTCCCCACAACTGACGGGGGTACTATTCTTCGATGTTGGAAATGTCTGGCAGCAAAGTTTATCCAACATATCTCGTAAAGACCTGGATTTTAAAAAGGGGGTTGGTGTTGGTATTCGGTTTGATCTCGGTGGAGGCATGCTGGTTAGACTTGAGTATGGTTTTCCCTTGGATCGCGATCTGTGGGTTAGCGATAGAAGCGGGAAATTTCATTTTTCAGTCGGTCCAGGATTTTAAAAGAGATAACGTTTAAATATTTAATTATGTAAGGGATTTTATCTTATGAATGTTACGCAGAAAAATCGACAAGCAATAAAAATGCATTTTGGGCGATTTGTTGTGGTTTTGATTAGTATCTTCGGTTTGTGTCTTGGTGTTAGTGCGCAAGAATTTAAACTAGGTATCATCAATACGCAAAAAGTTGTCGAGAGTTACAGTAAAGCAATTGAAGCTGATACAGAGCTGAAAACTTTACAGGATCGTCTTACTACCCGGTTAAAAAAGCTTGAGGATGAGATTATTACCATGGAAGAGCGATTAACTAAGCAGGAACTCTTTCTTGATGAGGATACCGTTAAATCTTCCCAAGCGGATATTGTTCGAAAACAGGATGAGTACCGTCAGAAGCTAAAGGTTGGTCAAGAATCCCTGATGGAGAAGCAGAAGGAGTTGTTAGAACCCATTCTGCAGGAGGTAAAGGACTTGATTATCCAAATTGGTAAGGAGAAAAACTTCAGCTTAATTCTAGATAAGCAGGCTGCACTTTTTGTTAAACCTGAGTATGATTTGACTGATAGTTTAATTCAGCAATTGAACGAACAGTACAAAAAGGGTGGGCAGGATGAAGATAATCCAAATGAGTAGTTGCATCGGTTAAGGACAACGTCGGAACTCAACAGAAACTGTGGTAATAGTAAAACTTTGTGGGGGGTAGAAGTACCATGGTCCTAAAGTTAGTCGAAATTAGTGAGATTATTGTAGGCGAACTGATTGGTAATGGTGCGATTGAAATCTATGGTGTTTCTGGTATTGAGGAAGCACGAAAGAACGAAATTACCTTTTTGGCCAACCCGAAATATCGCTTTGCTATGAAGAATACTCAGGCTTCGGCAGTGATTGTGGGAAAAGGCGTTTCAGCTAATGGCAGCAAGTCACTGATTCGTGTTGATAATCCTTATCATGCTTTCATAGCGGTGTTAAAGATTTTTTCTGAAGGGGAACAGTGTCCCAAACCAGGGATTTCGTCTTCAGCAAAGATTGGAAATAATGTTAAGTGTGGCGATGGTGTGAGCATTCAAGCTTACGTTATTATTGAAGATAACGTTACAATTGGTAATGATACGGTAATCGGAGCTTCAACTTTTATTGGTGATTCAGCAGAAATTGGAAGCCAAACCTACATCTATCCGAATGTGACGGTCCGAGAAAAAGTAAGAATTGGTAATTCTGTGATTCTTCATAGTGGAACAGTCGTTGGTAGTGATGGGTTTGGTTACGCAACGGTGGGGGAGACTCATCATAAGATCCCTCAATTTGGAACGGTCATCATTGAAGATGATGTGGAGATTGGAGCTAATTCGACAGTTGATCGGGCAACCATCAACAACCGGGCAACCATTATTCGACGTGGTACAAAAATCGATAATCTGGTACAAGTGGCTCACAATGTTGAGATCGGCGAAAACTGCCGAATTGCGGCACTTACAGGGATTTCGGGAAGTGTCAAGATTGGGGATCGGGTCACGCTAGCAGGTCAATCCGGGGTTGTCGGACATCTAACAATTGGTAGCGACAATATTGCCTTGGCTAAGTCAGGAATTACCAAAAATTTGCCGGATCGAGCTGGGAAGGTCTCTGGGTTTCCGGCAAGGGCACATAATCAACAACTGAAAATTCAAGCCTTAAACCAAAAGTTACCCTCGACTCTTCAAGAAATCTCTGAATTATGTGATCGTATTGAGGAGTTAGAAAAAAAATTAGGCATCTAGAACTTGCTTCCAATTTTTGATTATCTGATTGTCCTGCGACCCACACTACTTATTCCAGTATGGACACTTGTATTGGTTGGTTATTATCATGCAGGACAGGTTGACGTGCCCATTCGATTGAGTTTCAATTGGTGTGTTTTGTCAACCTTATGTTTATATTCGATGCTATCAGGAGGATGTTATATTGTTAACCAAATTGTTGATCGAGAAACTGACGAAGTAAATGATAAGCTTTATCTCATTGAACAAGGCTATGTCAAAATCCCGATTCTTAAGGTTGAAGCGATGGTATTAATTGTGGGGGCGATTATTTGGTCGGCTCTGCAATTTCGGAATAACATTACCTATCTTGTTCTGATTGTTATCTCGACTGTTCTAGGGCTGATGTACTCGGTTCGACCGATCCGGCTCAAAGGGAAACCGATTGTCGATCTGCTAGTTAACGCGATTGGATACGGTTGCATTGCTTTTCTCATTGGTTGGGTTTCAGTTTCGTCAGTATCGTCAGTGGCACTTCAACGGTCAATACCCTATGTATTGTGTGTAGCAGCGGCCTTTGTTAATACTACGTTGCCTGATCTTACTGGAGATCGTAGCAAAAATGATATCACAACCGGAATTCTACTTGGGATTCGGCGCTCGTGCCAGTTTAGTTTAGCTCTGCTCGTTTGCGCAATTCTTGCTTCTCTTTGGATGGATGATTGGATTGCGCTAACTACAACCATCATTTGCTTCCCATTTTTTGTTTACATGAATTTTAAAAAGGAAACAAAAGCAATCATTTTATCCACACGTATTGGAATCTTGGCTCTTTCACTCATTGTTTGTATTCTCATCCCAATGTATGCAATACTGTTTATCAGCACAATTTTTTTGGTTCGATGGTATTATGTCGTTAGACTCGGAATAAAATATCCGTGGTGAGTTTTGTCCGCTCAGTTATTGCATATGTCGAGTTGTTGCGTCCGATAAATGGGCTGATCGCTTTTATCTCTGTATTTTTGGGAGCGGTCTTTGCAAATGGTTCTTTTACCTCCAACACATTAATCGTGGCTATCTCAGCGTTTTTGGTTTTATCAGCTGGCAATGCGATTAACGACTTTTGTGATTACCAAATTGATGGTATCAATAAACCGATGCGACCAATTCCTTCACAACGTATTCAGCGTCAGCATGCACTCATTTTTTCGTTGATTTTGTTGTTAATAGGACTGTTACTTGGTTTTTTTACTGGTAGCATACAAGCGATTGTTATTGTCACCATTGTTTCAATTACACTATTTCTCTACGCAGTTTGGCTTAAAAAAACGCCATTAATAGGCAACGTTGTCGTGGGTGCCCTGACGGGGGTTACCTTTATCGCAGGTGGGGTCACAGTGAGGTCGATGAAAGGCACGATTGTCCCAGCGGCTTTTGCTTTTTTGTTTACGACGGCACGCGAAATTATCAAAGATATCGAAGATATTGAAGGAGATGTTGCTCTAGGAGCCGGAACAATTGCTGTTCGATGGGGCAAGCAGGTTGCGGCTTTGGTTGCTTCTGTGTTTATGTTGGCCTTAATTTTTTTTAGCTTGGTACCATACTTACTAGGTCTGTTCTCTTGGATATATTTGGTGATGGTGACAGTTGGGGTTGATTTCGTTCTTATTTTCTTGTTAGTCCAGTTGTGGAGGGATACTTCGAAAGAGAATTGTGCCAAGATCCAGCAGTGGATGAAGCTGGATATTTTTGTTGGTCTCTTTACCATATATCTGGGTTCTTTTGTGTGAATCTATTTGAGAAGGAGTTAATTGTATGATTCATATCTACGATGAACTTTGTAGCTATTGTGGGGCTTGTATTGCTGTTTGTCCGGAGAACATCATCATGCTGATGGATCTTCATTTGGAGATAGATCAGCCAAAATGTATCGATTGTGCTAAGTGTATAAAAGGGTGTCCAGTTGGTGCATTAGCAATGGAGAGAAACGGGAAAATTTACTATCCAGAATACGAAGGAAGAGGGTTATTTTAAACTAAATGATTCATTCAGAATATGATGTGATTGTTGTTGGCGCGGGGCCAGGTGGCTCAATTTCGGCAAAGATTTGTGCTGAAAATGATTTACGTACCCTGTTGTTGGAAAAGCGTCAGGAGATTGGTGCGCCAGTTCGCTGAGCAGAGGGGATCGGTGCACCGGCGCTGCACGAATTTATTCAACCCGACCCTGCTTGGGTTTCGCGAGAAATTCATGGGGCACGAATTTTCTCGCCAAATGGAACACCGGTAAAGATAGATCAACCTAACGCTGGCTATGTGCTTGAACGGAAAGTATTTGATCGCGCTCTGTCCGAAATGGCTGCTAGGGCTGGTGCCGATATTATTGTAAAAGCACCTGTTGTCGGCATTACAAAAGATAAAAACAGCTTTGTCAACGGTGTAACTTTTCGTTATAATCGGCGTGAATATACATCCAAAGCCAAAATTGTAATTGCGGCTGACGGCATTGAATCGCAGGTTGGCCGATGGGCGGGCATCGATACCACTCATGATCTGCGTGACGTAGATGTCTGTGCCCAGTATTTGATATCCGGAATTGAGATCGAACCGGATCTCTGTGATTTCTACTTGGGACGTGAAATTGCACCGCGTGGCTATATCTGGGTTTTTCCGAAAGGTGACGATATTGCCAACGTTGGTGTTGGTATCGGCGGGACAATATCCGGCAAGGGAGGGAAATTGGCAATCGATTACCTAAATGAGTTTGTGGGAAAAAGATTCCCAGGTGGAAAGATTTTGGCGCAAGTGGCAGGTTGTGTTCCCGTCGGTGATAGCCTTCCCGATTTAGTTGCTGATGGGATTATGTTGATTGGTGATGCTGCACACCACAGTGACCCTATATCGGGCGGGGGGATTGCCAATGCAATGTTTTCGGGTATGTTTGCGGCAGAAGCTGCCATTGAAGGAATCCGAATTGGTGATGTTTCAGCTGAGATATTGCGTATGTATCAAGTTCTTTGGGATAAAGATATTGGTGAAAACTTTAAGCATATCTGCCGAATTCGTGATAGTGTGCTCAAATTTAGTGATGAGTTATTTGATCGCTGCGCTAACGTTTTGAACAAGACGCCAAATAAAACTATTGACATGGTCACCATTTTTAAAACGGTTCTACGGCATCAGCCTCGTCTTTTGCTTGAATTGCGACATCTTGTGCTGGCTGGTTGGATTTAATTGGGATTAGCTGCAAGGCCGAACCTGAGATTCTAGTTGAAACTGTTAAAAAGATATGATCAAACCGAACGCAACCCAACATTATCTCCAATCGATTTTGATGAAACACAGGGCTGGTTACTTTGTGTTGATTGATCCGGATCAACATACGGTTTCCAGTTGTGCTCGTTTGGGAGAACTCGCAGAAGCCTCGGGAGTAGACGCACTTCTACTCGGTGGCAGTTTTTTGACTACGGGTCTTGATCCTATCGTGGAATCTCTTAAAAAGGCGACCAAACTGCCCATCATTCTATTTCCCGGGTCAGCTCTTCAGCTCTCTCGAAACGCCGATGCAATCCTGTACCTCAGCTTGATTAGCAGTCGAAATCCACATTATTTGATTGGCGAACAGGTAAGGGCTGCTCCACTCGTTCGTCACATGGAGCTCGACGCAATTCCAACTGGTTATATGCTGATCGAAGGCGGCACCTCAACTTCTGTAAGCTTTATGAGTGGTTCTGCTCCTATACCACGAGATAAGTTGGATATTGCTTGGGCACACGCGCTAGCTGCCCAATATATGGGGATGGCTCTCGTTTATCTTGAGGCGGGTAGCGGTGCCAAACTCACTGTTCCTTCCGAGATGATATCTGAGATCAAGGATATCCTTGAAATTCCGGTTATTGTTGGCGGCGGCATTAGGACTCCATCAATCGCTGCCGAAAAGGTCGAGGCGGGAGCGGACTTTATTGTAACTGGTAGTATCATTGAGAGCAATCCTTCGCTTATTGAGGCGTTTTCGGATGCAATACACTAGGGAATAGAAGAAAATAATTCCTAAAGGGAATAGGGAGAAGCTAAATTGAAATCTAAGTTACATCAGTCACCACGAGATACCAAGAAAAACAATACAGATATAATAATTCCTAGACTGCCGCAGAAAAGGAGGGGGTTTCTCAACCGGGCAAGCAAGAAGTCAGTAGGCCCCTCGCGAAACCAAATTCAGGAATTTCTCTTTCAGTGGATTGACACCCTACCCAAAAATGAGGCCCATATGTTACGTGGTATTTTTTCTCTCTCGACCACCACTGCTCGTGAGGTAATGGTACCACTTTCTGAATTGATGGCCGTCCATATCACAACATCAACAGAAGAACTGAAGGGACTAGTCCAAAAATCAAGTTGTCGGTATCTCCCCGTCTATGAAGAGCGAATTGATCGTTTGACCGGCATTGTTAGCATCGTCGAGATCCTATACGCGCCGAACCCATCTGATGATTTAACCTCTCATATTCGTCACCCGTATTATATTCCTGAAACAAAATTGGCAAGTGATTTACTGGAGGAACTTCGCAAATCTGAGGATCCTGTTGCCATTGTTATTGATGAACATGGCGGTTGCGTCGGTTTCATTACCTTTGAAGATGTGCTTGAGGTGATTATTGGGGACATTACTTATAATTTTAAGAAGAATTCGATGCATATTGAGGTTGCCAGTTCTGATACGTGGATAGTTGACGCACGTGCGTCAATTAACAGCGTAAACCAAGAACTTGGAACCAAAATCCCCAAGGATCGCTGTGATACAATTGGTGGATTCATATTAAAATTGCTTGGCCGGTTACCTGAACAGGGGGAGAAAATCAGTTTCAGTGAGATCGAATTTACAGTTGAAGAGGTATTCGGTTATGGTATATCTATACTACAAGCTAAAAGGGTGAAATTGGAGCTCCCAGTTGGAACAACGTAATATCCTGAACAAATTTCTTAGTTAGAAGTATAAGTTACAGATCAAAAATGAGGCTGACATCCGATGTGAAAAGGCAGTACAGAACCGGATGGGGGCGCATCATCTGGTACATGATTCTGCTAATTGTTATTCTGATTCTGATATGGAAAATGCCAGATATTACGCCGATGTTGCGTTTCTGATCTAAAGTCTTGGTCTTTATTGTTTTAAATATTTTCTTGTGGTAATCATTTTCGGTTTTGAGGAGTGATAAAGGTTGATGCGGAAATTATCCAGTTTCGTTGGTCTCACATGCTGTTTAGTTTTAGTTTGGCAGTTTAGTCTGGGTGCTGAAGACAAACTTGTCATCATGTCACCGCACTGGGAGGGAATTGAGAAAGAATTCGATCGTAACTTCAAAGAATGGTACCAATCTAAAACAGGGCGTGGTATTCGGTTGGATTGGATTGATCAAGGAGGTAGTTCATCCGATTTTCGTTTTATTGAGGCTGAATTTAAGCGCGCTCCGAAGGGAATCGGTATAGATCTCTTCTTTGGTGGTGGAACTGATAATTACATGAAACTTGCCGAGATGGGATTGCTGCATTCATTTAAACTCCCTGGAGAAGAATTAAATCGTATACCGAAAGAGATTTATGGGATTCCAGTTTATGATTCCCAATACCGATGGTATGGAGCAGCACTGTCCAGTTTTGGCATTATGCATAATGAGTTTTTACGTCAGCGACTCAAATTGCCTGAGGCAAAGACTTGGCAGGATCTGACGCAACCAGAACTGCTTGGTAGAATTGGTGCGGCTGATCCTCGCGAAAGTGGGAGCGCTCACATGATCTATGAGATTATCCTGCAGGGCTACGGGTGGCAGAAAGGTTTTGCTCTGATTACCCAGTTGGGTGCCAACGTTAGAAGTTTCTCTGCTGGTGCAAACGCAATTCCGAAAGACGTTGTCAAAGGGCAGGTTATTTACGGCATGGCCATTGATTTCTACGCTTATGCTCAGATTGCGGTTGTTGGTAAAGAAAAAATCAAGTTCGTTATCCCTCCTGATGCCGCAGTGGTTAGTCCTGATTCAATTGCCATTTTAGTGGGTGCTGAGAACTTAGGAGCTGCGAAAGAATTTGTTACCTTTGTGCTGTCCGATACAGCTCAAAAACTGTGGGTTTTACCAAATGGCGATCCCGAAGGCCCAGAGTGGCCGGGCGGTCTGAATCGAGCCAGTGTGATTCCTGCGCTCTACGATGAACTCGGTGAGAGATGTGTGGTTCCGAATCCATTCACACGTAACTTGACGCCGATTCAATATGACGCCGAAAAAGGGGGAATCCGCTGGGATATTGTTAGTGATTTGATTGGTACATTGGTGATTGAAAATCACAAGAATCTAGTCGAAGCATGGAAAGCAATTAACAAAACAAAGGATCTTCAAAAACGTGCAGCTGCTATCCAAATTTTGGGCGAAATTCCCCTTACGGAGGAGGAAGCTATGCACCTGTCGAAAACAGAGTGGAAAAAGTCCGATTTCCGCAATCGCAAGTTGAAGGAGTGGGGACAGTTCAGCCGAGAGAAATTCAGACGCGCCAAAAAAATTGCCAAATAATCCAGATTTCCCCTTTCGTTTCATTCGTTTGATTATTTTAACAAATTAGGTGGTTCGAGTTTTGAGTTCCTTTCCCTTTTTCTTTCAGCCAGATACCGTTCTCGCCGAACGCCGATAGGCGACAAAAAATCCCTTATATTTGTCGTATATGTTGGCACGGTATTGCATCCCCGAACAACTCTGGTGTTGGGTGTGTGATATCTCAATGGCCTCTACCCAGCTGTCATCATCGGGGTTAGTTTGTGGAAACTGCCAGATGTTTCCACCCCTTTACTGCTAGCTTTGATTTGTTGTCTGAAGAAGTCATCCACCTTTTGAAGTATAAGAAGCGGTTGGTGATTGCTGAGTGTCTGATCGATCTAATAGTGTAATATTTTCTGGTTGACCTCGGCTTGGCAACATACGATTTGGTAATATCTATACCGCATTCATTGGAAATGGTATCCAAATCGCGGTTTCAGCCAAGCTGGACTTTTGGCAGGAGGGATCGAAAAAATGGAATATACCGATGCGTTCGGATCTTCTCCTGCGTTTCAAAAACACAGTTGCACTAATTGGTTTAGATTCTCAGGCCAATTAGGTTTGTATAATATAAACGGTGCCTTTGGGCTGAGTTTATCCCGCTAAACTCAAGGTCGGAGTATGCTGTTAATCGAGTATATGCTGATCTCACCGAGCTAACTATCAATGAGGCTGTAACTGTTTTGCCGCCGCCTTATCCCGAATATGCTGTTGATGTTCTAACACTATCACGAACCAGATAAAATTTTTAAACCATGGTAACCAGCTTGAGTTTGATAACGTGCAGTCTTAATTCTGCACCTTGACGAATTCCCAAATTTTGTGTCATAATTAAAAGTTATAATTTTTATGGAGGGGTATTATTGAATGTCAACCAGAGTGGGAATCAACGGTTTTGGTCGTATTGGTCGGAACGCTTTCAGGGCTATATTAGGTAATCCGGATCTCCATATTGACGTTGTTGCTGTCAACGACCTAACTGAGCCCGATACGCTTGCTCATTTACTCAAGTACGATTCAGTACACGGTATTCTTGATGACGAGATTTCGGCTACAGGCGATGGGCTTTTAATTAACGGTAATGAGTTAAAAGTGTTGTCTGAACGAGACCCGGCTGATCTCTCTTGGGGAGAATTAGGTGTCGATATCGTTATTGAATCAACTGGTTTCTTCACTGAACGAGCCGACGCCGAAAAGCATATTTTATCAGGCGGCGCAAAGAAGGTACTTATTTCGGCACCATCCAAGAGTGAGGATATCACTGTCGTCATTGGGGTTAACGATGACAAATACGACTCAGACAAGCATCATATTATTTCTAACGCTTCTTGTACTACGAACTGTCTAGCGCCACTGGCTAAGGTGTTGATGGATAATTTTGGCATCAATAGAGGCCTGATGACTACCATTCACGCTTATACGGGTGACCAGCGCGTTCACGATTTTCCGCATAAAGATATGCGGCGTGCCAGAGCGGCCGCCCTCTCAATGATTCCAACGACCACTGGAGCTGCTGTTGCTGTGTCCCGAGTACTTCCTGAATTGGAAGGGAAACTGGATGGCATGGCGATTCGAGTGCCGACTGTCAACGTTTCGATCGTTGATCTAACAGTTGATCTCCAGAAAAATGCCAGTGTTGAAGCAGTCAATGCCGTGGTTAGGAAGGCGGCTGAAAATGAACTAAATGGCATCCTTGGTTACTCTGAAGAGCCGTTAGTGTCTGTTGATTTCAATGGTAATAAACTATCATCGATTTTCGATGCGCCTTTTACCAATGCAATTGACGGTAACCTTATCAAGGTTTTATCTTGGTATGATAATGAAACCGGCTATTCTAACCGACTTGTTGAACTGGCATCCCGTCTGCTGTAAAGTCAGGAAATTACGATTACATGAGAAAACCAATTATTGCGGGAAACTGGAAACTGAACAAGACAATCAGTCAAGCGGTTGATTTGGTCACTGAGCTCCAGGCGCTGGTAGCTGATGTGAGCGAAGTTGAGATTGTTGTAGCACCTGTTTTTACTGCTCTATCTGCGGTAGCTGCTGCCCTTAAGGAAAATCGAATTGGCCTGTCAGCTCAAGATCTGTATTGGGAAAAGAGTGGCGCTTTTACCGGTGAGGTTTCTGCAGAATTGCTTCGAGACGCAGGCTGTAGTTATGTAATTATTGGCCATTCAGAGCGTCGGCAATACTTTGGGGAAAATAACGAAATGGTCAATAAAAAGGTGAGATCTGCGCTGGACGCTCACCTGGCACCTATCATCTGTGTAGGCGAACATTTGGCTGAACGTCAAGCTGGGAAAACTGAGTCAGTCATCGAAGACCATGTGATGGGTGCGATTGAAGGACTGTCGGCTAATCAACTGCTGACATCAGTTATCGCTTATGAACCTGTCTGGGCGATTGGAACTGGCCAGGTAGCTACACCGGATCAGGCACAGGAAGTACATGCGCATATCCGCCGATTGCTCGCGGGAAAGTATTCTAAAGAAGTGGCCAATCAAATACAAATCCAATATGGTGGCAGCGTCAAGCCGGCGAATGCCACTGACTTGCTATCGCAAGTGGACGTTGATGGCGCGCTGGTAGGTGGTGCCAGCTTGGAAGCTGAGTCGTTTGCTGGTATAATTGCGGCTGCACGGAGGAATTAATATGGGAATTGTTTTAGGGTTTATCGTTGCTGTTTTTGTTGTCGTTTGCGTTTTGCTGGTGGTCATTATCCTGTTGCAGGATAGCAAGGGAGAAGGGCTGTCATCTAGCGCATTTGGCGGTGAAGGTTTACAATCGGTTTTGGGAGGACACGGAGCCGCAACTTTTCTTAGCAGAGCGACAGCATGGCTGGCAGGGTCTTTTCTATTGATCTCTCTCTTGCTGATGAAATTCTATGGAGACACGACAGGTGGTCAATTGTCACCGATAGGGGATGAGACTGAAAAATCGTCAGTTCAATCAGTATCCCCTGAAACAGAGACTGAAGAAACAGTTGATCAATCGGACCAAGCATCAGATCAGAAGACACCAGCAGTTGAAACCAATCAGACGGATGCAACTAAGGATATCAAAACCAATGCAGAAACAACAGGCGATGCCGGTTTTGATTTTTAAGATTAGTGTGATAAGGAACAGAAGGTCAACTGGATTTATCTTGGATTCTGATGTCGACGCAGGAGCCTCCACAATACGTTTGGGTTGTCCATCCTTTGTTTGATAGCCCCAAAAAATCGGTTTTCTTGGTTTCCTTCCTGATTTTTTTGCTGGTGGGTATTCAATTTCTTTTCGGTTCGTTGGGTATCACGCTTCTTTCTATCGTTTTCCTTTTTGGGTCGCTGCGTCAGTATTTTTTGCCGTTTCGTTACGAAGTTTACAATAACCAAATTACTGTTTCCTCGTTTTTGTCAAAACAAGATCGAGCATGGAATGAGTTTCGCAGTTATTATGTTGATCAACACGGGATTTTGCTCAGCCCGTTCCCAAAGCCGTCTCGATTGGAGAACTTTCGCGGGATTTATGTTCGTTTTGGGCTGGATAGGTCTATGGTTCTGGATCTCATCCAGAGCAAGATCGAAATGGATGATTAATCAGCACTGGAAGCGAAGTGACTATTTATTTTAGTAAGGAGAAAATGTATGCCAAATATTTGGTACGGTGTTGCGGCAGTGGTGGCAATTGTTTTTCTGGCGACAACCATCCGTATAGTTAAGGAGTATCAACGTGTCGTTGTCTTTCGTCTCGGACGACTGAGCGGTGTTAGAGGGCCGGGACTGGTACTGCTAATTCCGTTTTGGATTGAACGGATAGAGCGTGTCAGTCTTCGAACCATCGTGGATGATGTCACGCCACAGGACGTGATGACAAAAGACAACGTTTCGGTTCAGGTCAATGCAGTGTTGACGTTTCGTGTGACTGAGCCGGCTAAGGCTATTATTGAAGTTGAAGAGTTCGGTTTTGCTATTTCTGAAATGGCCCAGACTACCCTGCGAAGCGTTCTGGGGCGGGCAAATCTGGATGATCTGCTGTCCGAACGAGAGGGATTGAATCAGGATCTACAGGAAATTATCGCCAAGCACTGCCAAGATTGGGGAATTGCAGTCATCGCTATGGAGATTAAGCATGTCGATTTGCCACCGGAAATGAAACGGGCTATGGCCAAGGAGGCAGAAGCGGAGCGGGAACGTCGGGCTAAGATAGTACATGCTGCTGGCGAACTGGAATCGTCGGAAGCCTTGGCTGAAGCAGCAAAGAAACTAAGTTCCGACCCAACGGCTATACAACTTCGTTTCCTTCAGGCAATGATTGAAGTCTCTGCTGAGAAAAATTCGACATTGGTCTTTCCAGTACCGATTGACCTTTTGAGTGCCTTTACCAGGGACGATAAGCTCAATCAACTTCAAGCGTTTATAGGTCAAAAAACTGAAACTGAGAAAGTTTGATGGCCTCAATCTTTACTAAGATCATCAATGGCGATATCCTGTGTCACAAAATTCTGGAGGACGATCGATACCTAGCCTTTCTGGACATCAATCCAATCCGTCCAGGACATACTTTGGCTATTACCAAGCGGGAAATCGACTATATCTTTGATCTTGAGGACAACCTGTTGTCTGGGTTGATGCTTTTTTCCAAGGAAGTTGGCATCGCCATCAAGAAAGCAACCCGTTGCCAGAGAGTCGGCGTGGTGGTGGCTGGTTATGAAGTGCCACATACGCATGTGCACTTGATTCCCACCAACGGCATGAGCGATTTCAGTTTTGCGCTTGCACAGCAGGCCGATCAAGCAGAACTGACTGTGATGGTAACGAAGATTCAGGAGCACCTCTAAAGCAATGAAAACCTTTCAAATTGATCAGCGTCCGCGTCGTAACCGTCAAACTGCCTCCATCCGATCAATGGTTAGAGAAACCCGTCTTCACCCGTCAGACTTTATACTGCCACTGTTTTTGGTTGATGGACAAGAAAAACAGGTCCCGATTGAATCGATGCCCGGCTGTTTTCGTTTGAGTCCTGATCTAGTTGTCAAAGAGTGCCGAGAAGCTCATCAACTGGAGATTCCAGCAGTTGCACTGTTTCCTGCCTTGCCCGACTTACTCAAAGACAAAGCAGCTTCGGAGTCTACCAATCCGGATGGGCTTTTGCAACAAACTATTCGTCAGATCAAGAACGCGGTGCCGGAGATTACGGTTATTACCGACGTGGCGATGGATCCTTATTCCATTGATGGTCATGATGGATTGGTGCAAGATGGCGAAATTCTGAATGATGCGACGCTGGAGATCTTGGTTGAGATGGCCGTATCACAGGCAGAGGCTGGAACGGATATTATCGCCCCATCTGATATGATGGATGGTCGAGTTGGTGCTATCCGACAGGGGCTAGATCAACATGGTTATACAAGAGTGGGGATTCTAGCTTATTCAGCCAAGTATGCCTCGGCCTTCTATGGACCGTTCCGGGACGCCTTGGATTCTGAGCCGCGTTCAGGTGACAAAAAGACCTACCAGATGGATCCGGCCAACCGGCGTGAAGCGGTTCGTGAAATCTTGCTGGATATCGATCAGGGTGCAGATATGGTGATGGTCAAGCCGGCTGTTATTTATCTAGACGTGATTGCTGAGATCAAAGCTAGGACCAACCTGCCGGTGGTGGCCTACAATGTTAGTGGAGAGTATGCCATGATTAAATCAGCGGATAGGTTGGGTTGGCTGGACGGAGAGGCTGCTATGATTGAGATGCTGACCGCTATTAAACGGTCTGGAGCGGATATTATCCTAACCTATTTTGCTAAGGAGATAGCCAAATTGTGCTAAATTTTACTGGTAATGGCCGCTGTTTATGTGCTCATACTGTAGATTTGACTACACTTTTTTGGGATTTCTTTTGTAGCATTTTTTTGATTTTCCATTATTTTGAACTATCAATTTAACAAATTTAGATGAAAAAAAATTGCTCGCTCTGGCGGTACGATTTACTGAAGATTTTCAGTGTTGGGTTGTTGTTTATTGGTGGTTCGTTGCAGCCTGTATACACCGACCAACGTGACTTTATCCTAGTTCGCAATCCGAAAAAGCTGTACGAAGGCCAGCTAAAAGCCAATAGGATATCTGTTGGGATATCTGGAGATGATACGCCGTCTGTTATCTTTTCCCGATCATATTTCCGCGGCGACCAACTGTTTTTGTTTGCCACCCGTGACTATCAATTCAAGAATGGTAAACTGAGAGAAGAAATAGTTCTTTATACTTCCTTAGATCAAGGAGAAACCTGGTCCGATTGGCAAGTCCTACCTGTTTTGGGGGGTGAACCCCGCCCTTCAATTACCAAGCGAGGTACGATCTTAATTACCACGCGTTTACTAGCCGAAGATATTCGAAATACGCTAGGGTACACACACAGTTACTTGTATAGATCCACCGATAACCTCAAAACAATCGAACAAGTTCAAATCACTGCCGAATTTTTCCCCCAGATTATGGTAGAAGTGCCTCAAACCGCTGAAAGTAGACTAGAAACTGATCAAGATGGAATTAGCTTGAAAAAAAAGTTGTTATCTGACGAATTAGCTATAGAAAATGTGCAGGACAGACGAAGAAGGAGAATGAAAACCAGTCAGGATTTGCTGGAAAATACCGAAGACGCAGGAACGATAAAAGGACGAGAAGAGCTTGGTCTGGTTGATACAGAAAAATTATCAACCACTAACGAATTAGCTATAGAAAGTGTGCAAGACAGACGAAGAAGGAGAATGAAAACCAGTCAGGATTTACTGGAAAACATCAGAGGCACAGGAACGATAGCAGAACGAGAAGAGCTTGGTCTGGTTGATACAGAAAAATTATCAACCACTAACGAATTAGCTATAGAAAGTGTGCAAGACAGACGAAGAAGGAGAATAGAAACCAGTCAGGATTTACTGGAATTGATTGGTGAAAGAGAGTCAACTGTAGATATACTTCCTACAAGGCCTACGCAAGAATGGGTCTTAACCAGCCGGAATGTGCTAGAATTAACCGACGGAAGTTTGATTCTAGGCGTCTCGATGCCGAACGGAATTGATTACCTGTGGAGATCTACCAATCAGGGTCGGACTTGGGATACCACTACGACATGTCATTTTGAAGGTGTCGATCCGAATCGAATTAATCACCCGTTTTTCGGTGAAGGGGTATTCTGGCAACCTACCAACCGAGATTTACTGGTGTTGGTTTCTGTAAACTCGGGCTTGTTCCCAATTGGGAATCACCAAATTCTCGCCACAGATTTGAATCAAACGAAGAGATTAGTCATCTTTCGATCGGAAGATCTAGGTCGGAATTGGCGGAGGGACACAGAGTTGGGTAGCGATTACGGTGAAATGTATCCTGGGCTCATCAGGTTGCGTGGTGGTAAGTTATTGATGACATTTACCGTTAGAAATTCCGAACGACCACTTGGTTTGCGGGCGGTTTTTGGAAAAGAGCGGCCGTTCGGTTTTGATTTTGATTTTCAATACGACCGGTTGATTCTGAATAGAGCACCACCAATAAACCAAGAAATCGGTGGTGGATTTGGCAATACGCTGCAAATTGAAAATAAAGAGCTGATTACGTCCTACTCTTATCAAGGAACCGATGGAAAAACACACTTAGCAATTGTCAAATGGGCTATGCCTTCCGTCTGGAAAAGATCAATTGATTTCTAAAATGCAACAGGCTAAGGTTCTGCTTTTCTCCCTTCTAAGTACCTCTTTAATTTATCAATTGGATTATTTATATTGCCTGTTTTAGTATGTCTTCAAGAGCAATCAATTGATGGTATTCTCGTTGTAATGCTGGTTAACCAAGTTGTGTTTAGGTGTTGATCAAACGCAGTGATTTAGGCTGTTGTTTGTCTAAAGCAGAAAGTGAATTGTGTTGTACTGATCAAAAATATGAAAATTACCGATATTGAATGTCACATATTGGTTGCGCCTGATCTTAGACAGGATGCAACATCTTCTTCACAAGACAACATTGTGGTTCTTGTGCATACAGATCAAGGAATTACAGGTGTTGGCGAAACTGATGTTGGTCCTTGGATCGCAAAGGCCGTTATTGAATCACCCAGTAGTCATACAATGGCACTGAGTATTAAAGAATTGTTGGTTGGACAAGACCCATTTGACACCTCAGCCCTTTGGGAAAAGATGTATATTGGCACTTGCATGAGTACAAGACGAGGGGCAGGGGTCTGTGCAATCGGTGCAATAGATATGGCATTGTGGGATATTAAGGGAAAAGCTCTTAATTTGCCATGCTACAAGTTGCTTGGTGGTGCCTATACTGATCATATTGTGCCCTATGCTTCTCTCCAGCCTAATGGTGAAACGGTTGAAGACTATAGTCGAAGTTTAGTCAATTGGTTACTTAAAGCTAAATCGCATGGATTCCGTGCTGCCAAACTGGAGTGTACCTTGGATGGTCCTTACCGGCACACTGGCCTACATGGTACGGATGAGGAGATGACAGAAATTATCATTGCCTGCCGAGAAGCAGTTGGATCCGGTTTTACATTGATGGTAGATGTGCAATATCTTTGGCGTGACGCAAGTAGTGCTTTGCGAACTGTTCAGCAATGGGAATCACTGGACATCTTTTTCTTGGAAACACCTTTGCGAACGGATAATCTGGAAGGATATGCTGTGCTTGCCCGTGAGGCACCAATGCGTATTGCCGCTGGCGAATGGTTAACTACCCGATTTGAGTTTGCTGAATTGCTTGATAAGGGACAGGTCGAAGTTGCTCAGCCGGATGTCGGACGTGTTGGCGGTCTTACCGAAGCCATACGTGTCTGCCATCTAGCAGAGGATAAGGGAAGACTCATCGTTCCACACTGTTGGAACTCCGGAATTGGCATTGCTGCTTCCGCACACTTAGCTGCTGCTGTTCCTCACTGTCCATTTATTGAATATTTGCCAGCAAATTTAACTGATTCCCCTCTGCGAATTGAGCTTGCTACTGACGGTTTACAGATGCAAAATGGTCTACTTAGCCTACCCGACAAACCTGGTTTGGGTGTTGAGTTAGACATGGACGCACTGGAAAAGTACAGAGCTGAGCCGCTGACACTTTAAGTCCTGTATTCATACAAATACAGTGGGTCAAAATGATATGCCCAAAGTTTTTTTGCCGGAGATGACTTTTAGCCGAAGTGGAGGATATTCTCAGCCAAGTAGAATTGGCTATACTGCCAACTGGTAGTAATGAAGGTCATGGACCACATCTACCACTGAAAGTGGATGCCGCAACGGCAACATACGTTTCCTGTAAGTCTGCTGAATTGCTTTATCCGCAAGT
>DTUY01000324.1:36927-42236 GCA_012963885.1 Candidatus Poribacteria bacterium
GTTGGTCGCTGATGGGGTATGGTATCAGGCGTTTTGCTATCGTTAACGGTCATGGCAACAACATGGCGGTTAATGCTCAAGCAGCAAGACGAATTACCGAAGAGTTAGGTGTATTAGTGGTACCATTCGCCTATTGAGAGGTCATTGATCGAGACAAAATCAGCCAGGTTAATCAGGGACGACACTATCTAGGGTACGCCGATGAGTTCGAGACCTCGATGGTACTGCACATCTGTCAAGAACATACGCGTATGGATCGTGTAAGCGAGATTGAAGATAAATACGGGCTATTGGGACCGGGACCAAAAATTAGATCAGGACATCAGTTCTTAGCCACGGCCACATTCAAACAAACTGGATTACGCGCCCGCCTCTTGTGCGACGTAGCAGCGGAAAACTATAAGCTGGCAAGCGCAGAGAAAGGGAAACAGTTCGCTCAACTTGCCATAGAAGGGACAACAAATTATTTACGCGATTTCATCGCCAATACTGAGGTAGATCTCTCCATAAACCTTTAGTTGAAGCGACGATGGTAACTTCGCACGTACTTGAAGGAAACCGAATTTTCCTATTCCCTGTTTATTGTTTCAAATTCGGCAATCTGAATTACAGTGGAACCATCCATAGCTGATTTCTCAGCTGCGAAACAAGCAAGATGGGTGTTGACTGCGACAGCCAAACTATCGTGAGATTCCGTATTGGTCAGGATACAATCGATTAGATGGTCGATTGTATCTTGAAAGGGATGATGTGAGACTGCTCCGCTATCAGGCAAGATGGTTGGGAACGATCCAAAATCCCGTTGTCCGGGAACCTGTTTTGAATAGAATTGGTTGTTACGAATAACGCCTTCATCTCCAAACACCTCGATATTAAACACATATGGCATGAAGAACGTAGTCGAACCTGATATTTTTCCGATTGTACCGTTGTCGAATTTTACCGATGCCATCGTTAGCGGTTTAACAATGTGCGAAGGTACTGAATAAGTAGGGGTAACACCACTTACCTGCACAATCTCATCGTTGTCCAGAACATATCGTGCGGCATCCATGGCGTGACAACCACCATGGACTATCGCTCCAATATCCGTTGGATTCCAATTTTTTTTATGAAATCTTTTGGGGTTGATATTAGTTGGACCATGCCAGTAGTCTGCCTGTACGAGCAGTGGTTGACCAACCCAACCTTTGGCAACCACCTCTTTTATTGACAGAATTAGTGGATTCCAGCGTAGGACAAAGCTAACGACAGTTTTGACTTTTGCTTGTGATATAGCTTGGTACATTACTCGCAATTCTTCCTTGTTGATTGCAACAGGTTTCTCTATCAGCAGATGTTTGCCTGCTTTTGCTGCTGTGATACTTTCTTCAGCATGGCGATCAGGAGGCGTACAAATGGAAATGACGTCCACCTCTGGATGCTCCAGTAATTTTAGATAATTATCGAAGATACTACAGTCCAGGTTGAGTTGCTGTGCTTTTCTTTGTGCACTCTCTAGGGTACGGCTACCTATAGCGACTATGCGGGTATTTGGATTATTTTGGTAGGCCTTAATATGTTCCGTTGCGACATTACCAGCCCCTTGAATGGCTACGCCAAGCATTTTAATACTCCTTATTTTTCCATAAAGGTTTTGTTATTTATTAATTATAGTTTATTCAGATACCCAATAATGGTACGAAACCCATGCACCAAACAAATAAATTGTGACTGCTAAGAGGATAACGGTATTAAAACCAAAAGTAATGGCCAAACAAGTGGCCAGAATTGCACTAACGACCGATGTATATCCGTTGATTCCCCAGGCCCAAGCGATAAAGGAGGGGTGACATCTTCGCAATAGATCAATACCAAGGGGAAACGGCATACCCATGAAAAAAGCAAGTGGTCCAATTAAACAGATAGAAAAGATAATTTTGATGATATCTGAATTTACCATTAGTCTTGAAAAAATAAAAGGCAGGAATTGCAAATACAGACATGTGATTAAGGACACTATGCCTATAGCAAAGAGTATCGGATTTCTCTGTTGCAACAAACCACTGTTTTTGAACTTAGTGGAAAAGAGGCTTCCAAGTCCTGAGAATACGAGAAACCCGCAGAGGACAGTGGCAACGGTATATGTCGGTTGACCCAGCAACAAGAGAAATTTCTGGATGAACGCCATCTCTATAAACATATATCCTGCACCCAGACATAGAAAATAGAACAGAACTAGATACACAGGGGATCGATGTGTTTGCTTGCTTGGTGCCTGTAAACGATGACGCCATAGGAATAACGGTAGAAAAATCAGGCCTAACCCGGCTAGAACCGCTTGAATTAGTGTTGCAACCAGAAGAGGATATCCCCATTCAACGAACGATAAGCTGTTTCTGCGGATCGTCCGCATCATATGAAGAAGAGAACTCAAACGTAAAGACTGAAAAAAATATGGGCGATTATCCGTTGCTGGATAAATATTAAAAGGATACTGCTGAAAAAATTGCTGACGATCACCGAATAGAATTGATTGTGCGGCACGAAAATAATCTGGTTCTGCCAGTTGGTTGTAAAAATTAGCTTCCGACTCAGGCATGCCCGGATAATATACTGTGTCAAAAGACCGTTGGCGGCAGAAATGCCGAATTGTAGCACGGTCTTCGATATCGAATTGACCGTTTCCAATCAAGAGTGTTGCTGTTTGCCAATCACGAACCAGAATTAGTTGGTCAACGGGAACCTGATCTTCGATCTCTTCCAGAGCTTGAACAGCTGTAGCAAATAATCGAATCATATCACGTGGCGGTGTTTTCAGCCATCGCGTTATTGAGATTACTCCATTAGGTGCGAGATGATGAAACAGATCGGAGATAGCTTCCACTGTATAAAGATAATTTTCGCTTAGGGCATGAGTTCCCGTACCAGAAGCGCCAATGGAATCAAGCAGAGAAATTTGAATTAGATCATACTTCTTGGTTGACGATTTTATGAAGGTACGGGCTTCTGCGAGATGAACTTGAACCATTGAGTTTGGCGCATAGATCTGCCCGGAAAAATCGTTATATTCCTGTTGAACTAAACCCACGACCTGAGGATTCATTTCAACAGCGTCAATGGTGTTAGATTGATGATAGAGGGCATTTAGAACATCCGTACCTCCTCCGGCACCAACGACTAAAGCATTTGGCTTCTCCACAAGGTGATATGCCAGTGCTGATATAGTATCATCCAAATAAGCAAGCTTGGAGAGATCACCGTCAAATTCAGTGATTGCCGTCATAGCATCAGCGTCTGTAAACAGGCCGAGTTGCGGTGGAATTGGATGTTGTGAACCCAAGCTTAATCCCGGAACCGCACGGATTGATGCACTTTTGACCACCTGCAACAATCCCCGTGGGCTATATCGCATACTTAGAACTTCTGCATCCGGAAAATTTAACGCACTACTTAATCCTTTATATGGAGAAACTTCTATAGAAACAGGCTTAAACAGGAAATAACCTGAGAAAATCAACGCAAATCCTAAAAGGGGCACCATTGTTTTCCAATTTTCCTTCCTCCTGTTTCCTAAATTGACGACTAGGACACTACAAAATCCGACTGCGGTAACCAGAGTCAGATTTTGTGCCGGAGGAATTATGTACATCATAAAGATAGTTCCGAGCGCACTTATGCCTGAACCAAACAGGTCAAAAAAATAGAGACGATCAACTCTTTCGGGAAATTGAAGTAAAACCATGCCAATGCATGTTGCCCCAAAGAAAAATGGCAAGGATAAAATTAAGTAGATCATCCCCGCAAGTAAAATCTGTGTTGGTTGCCAGATCAGCATCAAGGGATTAAATGGTATATATTGGTTCAGTATAAAACATCCTATTACACTAACTGAATAGGTTGACCCACATACTATATACATGGTGTGGAAGTGCCGTTTTAACCATGCCTGAGTAAGTGAAATTATGGTGCCACTGAACCCGAACCCAAGCATGGCCAAGCTAATAATCATGTGTGCGAAGTGATGCCATTGCGCAATTGAAAACAGTCGTACCAAGACAATCTCATAGGCAATGATTGAACCAGCGAGTAAGGCAACTGAAAAGAAATATCGGGTCATGGATATATGAATGCAACTACGGGATGAAAGTTGAAGGGGCTTTTGGCGGATATCTCACCAAGTTTGGTTTGTCTCTGGAAGGCAGAGATTGGTCTAAAATATATTTCCAACCGTATCAAGCTGGAATCACATCTATCGGCTCACCTTTCTCGTGAGCAAGTGCGGTGTTAAAAACACGACTAATGCTACCTGGCGGCTGATATCCAATCAGTGATTTTACCTTGCGTGTGTCCGACCAGTAAACCCAGCAAACAGGCAATTCAATTTCAACAACAGCTGTATCCATATCGGTATGTTCGGCAAAGTAATTGGCTACCTCCTCAAAACTGAAAGGGAGTGATAGAGCTACATTAAACACTTCACCTACTGCAGCCGGATGTGTCAAGACACAGAGACACGCATCAGCGACATCGCGTACATCCGCGGGCGAGTAGAGCCAAGGATGTCCTTCACCATCACGAGGAACACAGAGTTGATCTGGTCTGCCGGCAGATTCAAGACGGCTGATATGTTTTTGCAGATCTGGATGAAATAAGCCACTACCGGGACGGTTCATGGCAGATCGTAGCAATCCAGTCACAAATCCTACTGACCAACGTGATAGAATTTCATTTCCTGCGAACATACCAGCTGGACGGATCATCGTCGTTTTTAAACCGTGCGAGATGTGATAACTCCTGACCGTTTCTTCATTGATCATCTTGGTCAAGGCGTATAATCCACTGGGATTCTTCGGATGAAGTTCATCAACAGGAGTATAAGCGTTGGCTATTAAGTGGTTTCCCATTGGGTAAACCGCATCTGAACTGATATGAACGAAACGCTTAATGACATCGGAATATTGGGCGGCGGCATTCAAAAGGTTGAATGTACCATTTACGTTGATGTTAAAGAAAGCGTCTTCAGACATCCCACTGGCCGGTCCGAGGAGATTTGCCGTATGAATAACGGCTTCGATACCCGCAACAAGTTTTGTACATAATTCCTGATCACGCAGATCTCCAACTATGATCTCGATATCGAGATTATCGAGTTTGAACCGTTTCGGATCATTCGGAATGACAAGTGCCCTGACATCGTAATTTTCTGCTAATAGTCTGTGAATGACATTGGTACCAAGTCGACCGGTGGCACCTGTCACTAGAACCTTACTCATTGCACTGTCCCTTTTTTGGAGCTAACCATACACTTATATGAGGTGTTTAGTATT
>DTUY01000324.1:42336-47337 GCA_012963885.1 Candidatus Poribacteria bacterium
TTGCACTGTCCCTTTTTTGGAGCTAACCATACACTTATATGAGGTGTTTAGTATTCATTGTATCTGCTTGATTAGAGTGTATTTGTTGATTGCGGAGAGTTCAAAATTCCCTATTGACATCATTATAGCAAACCTTATGATCAATAATCGACTAAGACTGATTTAAACTGGCGTATTGAATGGGCAGCTTGCGTCTATTTGGACTTTCTCGTATGATATAATACCAGTTTATAAATTGTAGTTGTCTGAATTTTGTCAGCCAGGTGGAACCCTATATTTCATCCTCTCGATTATGGCAGGCAGACGAGCTAGTCTTAGCCACGAAAGTTCTTCCCACTATGGATTATCCCAAACTTCGTTATGTAGACATTTCACCGATACAGGCAGAGGATCGCCAGTTTTTATTTCTTAGTGATCCGTTTCATTATACAACCGAACCCGTATTTGTTCCGTTAGAGTTATTTCCTGTCTTACGCTGCTTGGACGGAACCCATTCGGTCACCGATATCCAAAACAAGTTTCGCCAGCAGACTTCACAGGATCTGCCACTTGAGGTGATTCAGGAGTTTGTTCGGGAGTTGGATTCATACTTTCTGTTGGAAAATGAGACGTTTTATCAACACCGCCAAAAGGTACAGGACGATTTTCGGGCTCTACAGATCCGACCGTCATCACTGGCAGGCACCTCGTATCCGGAAGACGCCAGCCAACTAACAGAACAGTTGCACGGTTATTTTTCCGGTTCAGGCGGGCCTGGTAAGCCAAATGGATCTATTCCTTCGGATCAGAAATTAATTGGTGCGGTTATTCCGCATATTGACCTTCGTCGAGGAGGATCGTGTTTTGCCTACGCCTACAAGGAAATTGTGGAGAAATCGGATGCTGATTTGTATGTCATCTTGGGTGTGAAGCATGCCGGTTTTCAAGGGTTGTTCACCACTACCGAAAAGGATTTTGAAACACCTTTAGGCGAAACGAAAACTAACCGTGAGTTTCTGGATCTGTTACAGAACGATTATGCCTTTAACCTATTAGAAGATGAATTCGCTCACAAAAATGAGCATTCTATTGAATTGCAGGTTGTGTTTATGCAGGCTGTTTTCGAGAACAACTACGAAATTGTCCCTATCATTTGCGGCAGTTTCGATCAGGAGTTGATTGAGGGAAAAAACCCGGATCAATTGGATGAAGTTCAGCAATTTATCGGAAAACTGCGCTCGGCCATCAAAAAAATTGACAGAAAAGTGTGTTTGATTGCCAGTGTTGACGGCAGCCACATGGGAGATCGGTTTGGCGATTCTCTGCCAATTGATGAATCTCTTCTCAAACGGATTCAGTATGATGATTTGGAACTATTAAGGTATATTGAGAATCTCGACGTCAGCCGTTTCCTCAATCGCATTCAGGTGACACGAAACCAGAATCGGGTCGATGGTGTTTGCCCAATCTACGTTTTATTGGAAACGTTGCAACCTTCTTCCAGTAAATTATTGAAGTATGATCAAAGCGTTGAATCGGAAGCGAATTCGGTCGTTACTTTTGCCAGTATGGGATTTTATGCGTGATGTTTTTGCCTGGAATCGTTAGACATTGTTCTTGAATAGAAATGATGATTTGACGTTTTTTGTAATTCCGGCTAGGATAAGGCCTTTTTTCACTATGATATGCGTTTAAAGTATGACACATTCTGAATAGTACTCGGGAAACTAAAACAGTTTTTTGACGCAAACGGAGGAATTCGCTCATGAAGAGATTGAATTTGCTGCTATTTTTTATAACAGTTGCATTGTTCATTTCCCCATTAATTGTGATAGATCGAAGTTCTGCTGGGATTGACCCGAAATCCGTTCTTTGGTATGTAGCTATTTGATGAAGGCGATGGTAAAAAAGCCAAGGATTCCTCTGACAACGGTCTGGACGGGGAGTTCATAGGTAAACCCAAATGGGTGAAAGGTGAATTCGGCAGTGCTTTGGAATTTGATGGTGCCGGGGCTGGCGTTAAAATCTCGCCTGGGCTGGTTCACGAAAAATTTACCACTATAGTTTGGGTTTACAGTGAGGGAGATTGGGGAGTAAAACGCACCGAGATTTGGTTTGGCAGTCAAACCTATGGATATTTTGTCTTGCTGAGAGGAGACGAAAGAGCCGCTTGGAAACAAAGTGAGGGCATGTTGCATTGGTACGATGAAGCAGGTTGGCATGCGATAGGTTCAGGTAAACTGAAGGCGGAGACATGGTATCATTTGGCTGGCGGCTATGATGGCAAGAAGCTGGAATTTTACTTGAACGGTAAATTAATAGGTTCTGAAGAGACTAAAATTGCTAATGCTACAAAAGATATGACTATAGGATGTCACCCGAACCCCACTAATTGGTTTAAAGGCATAATTGACGATATAGCCGTTTTTGATAGAGCATTGACTAAAGAGGAAATAAACAAGATCATAACTTTTGGGTTGGAACAGATGAATTCTGTGTCCAGCCGGGAAAAACTGGGAATCAGGTGGGGGGAAATCAAGAATTAGTGAAAGATGTTTGGTATAAAATATTCAGTTTAAATGACACATTTTTGAGCTGGGTTAAGGGGCAGTACATTATTGTTTTGCATTTATGCAAAAAATATTTGACTTTTTTTCCTAGGTATGGTTTAATGAAAAAATTATGTTTGTTATGCAGTCCTCTTGAATTTGAGGCTGCAACCTGATAGCAGATAATCAATTATGTTTAACAAGGAGAAATTTTAGCATGAGAGCATTTAAAGTTTTTGTGGTGTTTATGGTTGTCGTGTTTTTGGCTACCGTGCAACTGGCTATGGCTGGACCGCCAAATGTCACGGGCGGCCCTCTCAAAAAAGCGGACGAAATGAAGACTGCGGAAGAACTTGGGTTAACAAGGCTGGACTCAAGGCGTGCGGACGCCCCTTGGATCTATGACTGGTATGGTCCCGATGGCGGTTATATGGATAATGGCGGGTTTGCTGTGTCGGCTCCTATAGACCTGATCGCAGAAGGGTCTGGAGGCAAGTTGACCCAAGTCGAATTATCAACCATGGCAGGGTTGCTGAAGACCAAGACCGTCATGCTTGAGGGTTGGGGAGATCACCTCATGGTCACAGCAAAGCCACCAGCAAAAGGCGATTGGCGTGTCCTCAGTTTAGGAGATACGCCTGATGCTGAGGGCGGGCGCAACATGTCCTCCAGGTATGGGTTGCCCTGTCAAAATAATTTCGATACCTATCAAATTATTGTTATTAATGCACCAAGCAAAATGAAAGCCGTTATGTCTCCAGCACAGGATGACCATGCGCAAATCTGGATTAATGGTGCCAAGTGGCTCAACGATTCCGTATGGACGGGACATCCGACGGATGTCGACTTTGATGTTGAAGTTACGCTCGAAAAAGGTGGAAACGTTCTCCTGTATCGGTGTGGAGAATCTGGCGGTCACGACTATGCCAACCTCCATTTTGATGATGCAACCATGGGCAAAGTAGAAATCTACCCTAAAGCAGGTCAGTCCAAGGCAGCGTTCCTTGAGCAGGCAGGTAATTTGGGAACGGCGGTTTCGCCACGCGATAGAGTGTCGAGCGTTTGGGGAGATATTAAGTCAGAGTAAGTAATTTACCCAACCAAAATTTGTGATTTTTAGCGGCACACTTTCATCAATTGTGTGTCGCTTTTTCATGCCCAAAATTGGAAGGTTACCCTTTGGATCTGCCACTATTTAGAAAATTAATATGGATATGCCGGTAAAAACAGGATTCATTTCACATTGATGCTGTTAACAGATTATCAGACTTACCTAAAGACAAAACTATGAGATTAAACAAGAAGAATAGATTTGTCTTATTGGTGCTGTATTGTTTAATGGGGTGTGATCCAGTTTCAGATGAGCTTATCGGCAAGTACTTGGAAAAACGGATTATTTGGGAAAAGGATGGAGCCGAGATGGTCTTGATTCCTGCCGGTAGTTTTGAGATGGGTGACCAGAACATTACCTATGCTGATCCCGTGCATTCGGTGAAATTAGATGCCTTTTACATGGATGTCCGGGAGGTAACGGTAAAACAGTTCAAGGAGTTTGTGCAGGAGAGTGGATATGTCTACCACCACTGGGATGATGTGCCCAAATATTCACCCACGGATCAGCATCCAATGATTTATGTCGATTGGTATCAGGCGATGGAATATGCTAAGTGGGCGGGTAAGCGTTTACCAACTGAAGCGGAATGGGAATATGCCGCCCGTGGCGGATTGGTGAAAAAGCAGTATCCATGGGGAGATGAAATCGGTCATGACAACGCCAACTATGCAGGCGCCAGCGGGAAGGACATATGGGATCAACAAACAGCACCAGTAGGGAGTTTCGATCCTAACGGTTACGGTTTGTACGATATGGCGGGTAATGTCCATGAATGGTGTCTGGACGCATTCGATCAAAATTTTTATAGCAGGAGTTCGAGGAAAAACCCTCTTGCTGGACATTCGAGCATAGAAGAAGTTGTAAGCAATTACAAAGATGTTGTTTCTGGTCGAGTGTTACGCGGTGGATCCTGGACCTACAGTAAATGCTACGTGAGTGTGGCTTACCGTGACTATGGCAATACGGATCATAGATTTAGTAGTGGTGGTTTTCGCTGTGTGTTGGGATCAGTTGACTCTTTGTCATCGGAGTGAAACTGATCCGTCTTCAGGCTGTATTGGGAGCTTGATCGGGAAAAATGCAACGTGGGAATAACCTTTATTCGACGGAGAATTGTCTTGATAGGATGAGCATGGCCTGAGCAGTAAATTGTTGCATTGGTAAATTGTAATCAAACATGCTAAGAATATGATATTGCGTAGTTCGAAAAAAAAGCTCTTTTTTTCGCCAATGTTCTATAAAATTAACATTTAAAATTGACTTTTTTTGCAACTTTTGATATAGTATGCTCGGTATATTGCGAGTGAAACAGGGTCAAACCCCGCTCGCGCAATTTCAGTAAAGTTACAATCTAACCTT
>DTUY01000324.1:47437-50282 GCA_012963885.1 Candidatus Poribacteria bacterium
TTCAATTCAAAAAGGAGAGATTTAAGCATGAGAGCATTTAAAGTTTTTGTGTTGTCTATGGTTGTCGTGTTTTTTGTTACCATGCAACTGGCTATGGCTGGAAAGCCGAATGTCACGGGCGGTCCCATCAAAAAAGGTCAGGAGATGGCTCAACCGGACGCTGGTCGGCTAAACCGAATGAGTCCTGATGCACCTTGGATCGAAAAGTGGTTGGTACCGGATGGCGGTTTCATGAATAATGGCGGGTTTGCTGTGTCGGCTCCAAACGATCTCATTGATGAAGCAACAAAAGGGAAACTGGATCAGCCTAAGTTATCGACTTACGAAGGTTTGTTGGAAGCCCAGAAGATCGGAATTGACTTTCCAAAAAAGAACCATATGAAAGGTGCAGAGGGTAAATTTTTAGTCGTTAGTTTTGAACCGGGTGAAGCTGGTGGGCGCAACATGTCCTCCAGGTATGGGTTACCCTGTCAAAATAATTTCGATACCTATCAAATTATCGTTATCAACGCACCGGGCGACATGAAAGCCGTTATGTCCCCATCACAAGATGATCACGCGCAAATCTGGATTAATGGTGAGAAGTGGTTCAACGATTCCGTATGGACCGGCAACCCAGTAGACGTTGATTTTGATATTGAGATAGAACTGAAAGCCGGTGGAAACGTCCTCCTATATCGGTGTGGAGAATCTGGCGGTCATGATTATGCCAATCTTCATCTTGATGATTCAACCATGGGCAAGGTAGATATCTACCCGGATAAGGCCAAAAATGCAAAATCGTTCTTTAATGAAATTGCTCCCGCCTTTGGTGTCGCACCGAAAGGTAAACTGCCAAGCGTTTGGGGTGATGTCAAATCCATTAATCAGTAACAGAATCGTTGGCAAAGGTCAAAACTGCTGACCTTCGTTTCTTGGTATATTGATTTAGCGATGTACGATAGTGGTCGTGCATCGCTTTTTTATGTCCAAAATCAGAATCTTATCCCGGAATTCATAGTGGGCTGATTTTGCAAATGGTCCTTAGGTTTTTTACCATTTCAAGCTCACTGCTGATTCTCAATAACAGTTAGATGCTGGTTGACTGCTATGTCTTTCAGTTTCTGGACAGTACCGCTTGTCCATCGAACCTCAACTAGATCAATCTGTTTAGCTGCATTCACACCAAAATGCAGTCGGTAATCGTTGACACTGCAATAACTTCCGCTGCTCTGGACTTCGCGGGTTTGTATCTGATTGCCGGCTTGGATGATAACTTGCGTGCCGACGGCGTCTCGATTGCTTGTGGTTCCGATCAACGTCATTTGTAGCCAGTTCTGATGGTTTCCCCCATCGTTTCTGAGTAAGATGGGAAACTGGTTCGAATTCGAGATCAATAAGTCTAGATCGCCATCGTTATCATAGTCGAAATAGGCAGATCCCCGAGCAACATGTTTTTGCGAAAAATAGTCGCCACTTTCGATGGAAATCTCAACAAACTTTCCGTTCCCACGATTTTCAAAGAGTTGATCCGGTTGTTCATAGGTCAACTGGTCCGACTGTAATTCGTTGTTGTCCATGATATGTCCGTTGGCAATGAAAAGATCCAAATCGCCATCGTTGTCTGAGTCGAAAAAAAACGTTCCCCATCCGACATACAAATAACTGGGATCACCTAAACCTGCAGAAGCTGCGGCATCAACAAAGAATTCTTTTTCGTTGTGGTAGAGGTTGTTGAATTCGTAAGCGAAATTCGTTACAAACATGTCAATCCAACCGTCGTTGTCGTAATCTCCCACGGCGACTCCCATACCGGCCAGTGCATTACCGGATGCGCCATAACCAACGCCAGTCAGTGTTGCTACCTCAGTGAAAGTTCCGTCTCCGTTGTTGAGGAAATATAGATTCTTTGACTTATCGTTGGCGATATAAATATCTGCCAATTTGTCGCGGTTGTAGTCTGCAACCACCACACCCAACCCTCGTGCATCGCGAAAAATTGTCGAGTCACCCAATCGTGGTGTGATAACGATGAATGTACCGTCACCGTTGTTTTGGTAAAGTACATCGATCTCACCATCGTAAAAGATTGGATTTTTGTATCCGCTACTGCCTGTGGTTGCCAGCATCTGATCTTTTGGTACATAGTTGGCTACATACAGGTCAAGGTCGCCATCCAAATCGAAGTCGGCAAAAGCACATCCTGTTCCGCAACCTTGGTGTCCAACACCAGCCTTTTCCGTTACGTCTGTGAAGGTTCCATCCCCATTGTTGCGATACAATACATTCTGTCCATAATTGGTAACGTACAAATCCGCGGTGCCATTGTTATCGTAATCGCCGACGGTAACACCAATGCCGTATCCAAAATCACCTGTTCCTGATGATTCAGTTGCATCGGTAAAAGTCCCATCCCTGTTATTCCGATACAACACATTTTTTGCTTGCTGGTCGCGATGTAACACTTGACCGCTATTGACAAAATAGATGTCGATCCATCCATCGTCGTCATAATCAAAAGTAGCGACTCCGGACCCCAACGTTTCTACGATAAAATAACGTTGCGCTTTACCACTTGCATGTTTGAAATTGATACCGGCCTTTTTTGTTACATCAACAAACACTGGCAATTTTGCCGAAATGCCCTTTGGAACAAGCAAAATCAAGAAAAGTTCTATTAACAGAAAACGTAACACCTTAATTGATCACCAATACGTTCATTTTTCATTTATTGATTTAACATGGATTCTATTTGGTCGCAATATTCTCCACAAAGGGAAGCAGAGGATTCCAAACAGAATATAGGAATAAATAAAATATGCCTTGATATTTTGCTATATATCAAGCTTAGTTCCTAATTGTTTGT
>DTUY01000325.1 GCA_012963885.1 Candidatus Poribacteria bacterium
TGAAGATGTCTTTATTCATCATTCTGAAATTCAAGGTGAAGGATTCAAATCACTGGAAGAAGACCAGAGAGTCGAGTTTACAGTTGAAACAACAGATAAAGGTCTTCAAGCCAAAGGCTTGGTAAAACTCTAGCATTTTAAAGAGATTCAAGCACTAAAAGCGATCTCGGAAACACAAACCGAGGTCGCTTTTGTCTTTTGACCTCTGATTCTTCTTCACTAGACTCATCGAACTCATCACCAGATGATTCTAGCCAATTATGGTTGAAGGTAAACTGGGACTTAGTGATTAAATGTATGGTCTCATCTCCTTTATTGCCATCCTTGCTTTCCTTTTATTAGTTTTAATTTTGATTGGAGAAAAAAATTTCATTATTTTTTGTTGCATTCCTATCCAAGTATGCAACTTTATGACTTAGATCATCACCATGCATTGCAAGTACACCACCATCATCACCCAGCCTAAATACTCCCTTTGAACTACCATCAATATCTTCGATTCGAAGACTTTCACAAGTAATATGACTTGAATTGCGTACTCCTCAGCATAGCGAGGACTTCGACTTCGAACCCTCCTTCCAATTTACTCGCCAACTCCAACATATATGTGACTGTCTGGCAACGGGGCAACCCCACCGAATCCGCCCGAAAATAACCTTGACCAGATGTGCGTGATCGATGCAGTTTACCAATCGATGTATAGCGGCAAAGCGGTTGAGCTGAATCTATCCTGATTGTTCAGGCCTGTCCTGCAATTGGGTCTACTGCTTTTAGATCTACCAGCGACAAAGTGAATGTTCAGTTTGAACACCCACTTTTTTGTTTGAATGGGATAAAGCCCTTGACAATGCTTTTTGCCTGAAATATAATTCAGGCGTAGCTAAATTATGTTTTTAATTCTGTGAAATTTAGATTTTTGGAAGCTGAATGAGTTCGCAAGCCGTCGAAGATTATCTGAAAGCAATTTATAAATTACAACTTCGAGATTCCCTCGTGACAACTTCAGCCTTGGCTGAATACCTAAAGGTTAAGCCGGCCTCTGCCACGGGAATGATTAAGAAGTTGGCCTCATCCAATTTGGTAAGACACGAACGCTACCAAGGCGTCAATCTCACCTCGCCCGGTGAGAAAATTGCTTTAGAGGTTATTCGACACCATCGGTTGGTTGAGTTGTATTTAGCCGAGGCACTAAATGTCCCTTGGGATAAAGTCCATGATGAAGCCGAAAAATGGGAACACATTTTATCAGAAGATCTTGAAGATCGGATTGATGAAATATTGGGTTACCCAACAGCAGACCCTCACGGTGCGCAGATACCCAGCCGGGATGGAACAATCGATGACAGGCCTGTCTACCAGCTCTCCGAGTTGGAGGTGGGAAATCGTGCTATTATCGCCGAAGTTAGAGACGAGGATGCCGATCTGCTTCGCCATTTGGGAGAATTGAAACTCTATCCACAGACTGAGATCGAAGTAGTATCAATTTCGCCTTTTGACATGCTAATGACGATTCGTTCCTATTTAGAGAGTGGTAATTCAGGTGATCTTGTCATTGGCCAAAAAGTTGCCAGCAGTATCTCTGTCACTATTCTATAGCAGGACCAGCCTGGAAAAGAAAACTGAATTGAAGAAAATTGCTGGTATTAAATATTTCTTATCAATTTTGTTAGCTCGCCTACATTATCGCTATACCTGCCAATGAAATTGTCGTACCAACCATTCTGATGGCTTACATCGGTCACGGCATGATGATAGAAGATCTGAGTTCCATTGGTCTTAGTCTGCAACAAGTGCTAGTTGATCAGCACGGCTGGACGCTGCTGACCGCGGTCAGCCTGATGCTCTTTTCATTGCTGCACAATCCCTGTTCAACGACTATGTTAACTATTTACAAAGAGACCAAGAGCGTCGAAATGGACCGTTTTCAGCGGACTGATGCCGCTAAGCATCGCCTTTATTCTACTGTTTATCCTTAATCAGGGAGTACAGTTGCTCAAACTACTATAGAGTTCTATCTTTTGCGTTTGCAGTTCAGTCAAGCACTGGCTTCCTGAACTTATATCAGTGCCTCTGTGAACTCATGTATGGGTGAATCTGCTCACTAAGTGGAAATTTGCCTAGTCGCCTAAAGAGGGTTAACTGTAAAAGAGACCAATCTGATACAAGAGGGCCAAATGGAAAATCCAGCTCTAAGCCACTGTGCCAAACTAATAAGGAGTAAAGGTGAAGAAATATCGCTTGAAGGATTTGGATTGCCCAAACTGCGCGGTGGAGATTGAGGAAAACCTGAGACAACTGGGTGGAGTTCGCGCCGTCGAACTTAATTTCGCCGCTTCAATCCTTGTACTGGACACAGATAATCCTATCGAAGCGATTCGCCGCGTCATCAAGCAGGTTGAGCCCGATGTCGAAATCGTCGAACAATCCGATGCCGAATCTGGCGAAGACACGGATTTCGACATAAAGCGCGAACTTGTGTTAGTCGGTATTGCGGTGGTTCTGTTTTTCGTTGGCTTAATCTTCAACAACAAACTTCAAGCAACCCCCTACAGCATCGGCGAATACCTCGTCTTTATCCCCGCCTACCTGCTAAGTGGGTGGACGGTGCTATCGAGTGCAGGACGGAATGTCTTTCGTGGAAAGGTGTTCGACGAAAACTTCTTGATGACCGTTGCGACCCTTGGCGCGGCTGCGATTCACGAACTGCCCGAAGCCGTGGCCGTCATGTTGTTTTATCAGGTCGGCGAGTTCGTCCAAGACCTGTCGGTAAGTCGTTCTCGACGCTCGGTTAAGTCGCTGTTGGAAATCCGCCCTGATTCCGCTAACTTGATGATTGGCGGAGAGTTGCAAAAGGTCAAACCAGAGGAGGTGACAGTTGGGGATACGGTTCTGGTGAAGCCGGGCGAAAGGATTCCGCTGGACGGTGAGGTGATCGCAGGAAGTTCGCAGGTGGATACCTCTGCGCTGACGGGTGAACCTGTGCCGCGACTCGTAGAAGTAGGCGAAACCGTCTTAGCCGGCATGATTAACAAAGAGGGAACGCTGACAGTCAAAGTCACCAAGCTGCTTGCAGAATCCTCAATCGCCAAGATTTTAGATTTGGTGGAGAACGCAACCGGCAAAAAAGCAGAGACAGAGAAGTTCATCACAACCTTTGCCAGATCCTACACACCCTTTGTGGTGTTTGGTGCATTGGCAGTTGCATTGCTCCCACCGTTACTGCTGAGGGCGAGTTTTTTAATATGGATTTATCGTGCGCTGGTACTCCTTGTCATCTCCTGTCCCTGTGCGCTGGTCGTCAGCATTCCGCTCGGCTACTTTGGTGGCGTCGGCGGGGCCTCGCGGCGAGGGATTTTGGTCAAAGGCTCCAACTTCCTTGATGTTCTCGCCCAAGTCAAAACTGTTGTCTTCGACAAGACGGGCACCCTGACCAAAGGCGTGTTTCGGATTACGCAGATTGTTCCAAAGAACGGTTTCTCCGAAGCAGAACTCCTTCGACTGGCTGCGGTCGTCGAATCGCAATCTAATCACCCGATTGCCCAATCGATTCGAGAGGCATATCGTGGGGACATCTCTCCGGTTTCGGACTACCAAGAGATTTCGGGATGCGGGGTTCGGGCGAAGGTAAACAATCAGGTCATTCTCGTGGGAAATGACGCCTTGTTGCATGCAAATGCTATTGACCACGACCTCTGTAAAGTCGATGGAACCGTCGTTTACCTTGCTGTTGATAATCTATATGCGGGGTATATTGTCATCGCCGATGAGATTAGGGAAGATGCGATACAGGCGATTCGTAACCTGAAAGCCCTTGGAATTGAGAAGACTATCATGTTGACCGGCGACACTCAACTGGCCTCTGAAAGTGTCGTTCAACAACTCGGTTTGGACGACTACCTGGCTGAGTTACTCCCCGAAGATAAGGTGAGTGCGATCGAGAAACTGATTGAGCAAGCCGAAAAGGGCGATAAGATTGCCTTTGTTGGCGATGGCATCAACGACGCCCCGGCAATTGCCAGAGCCGATGTTGGCATCGCGATGGGCGGTGTTGGCTCGGATGCGGCAATTGACACCGCCGATGTCGTCATAATGACAGATAGCCCCTCGAAAGTCGCTGAAGCGATAGCGGTTGGCAGAAAAACCCGCCGAATCGTCTGGGAGAATATCGGGCTGGCTTTTGCCGTCAAAGGTGTGTTTGTCGTACTCAGTCTCGTTGGGATCGCAACTATGTGGGGCGCGGTCTTTGCGGATATGGGCGTGGCGTTGGTTGCGATTTTGAATGCGACGCGAGCGTTGAGATAATTGAGTTGTTGCCGCGAAAAAACCGTCGGATTTCATGTAACCTCAGCCGTTTTCGAAATCGTGGCCCATCAACTTTGGGATCATCCGCTAATTCTGATTCTGGTCGTCGGCTTACTGGGGACTGAGTGGTTCTTCGCAAGCGACGTGGATTGGTCTAAATAGATCGTCGAGATAACGATGTTTGTGAAGATAAACCTGATTACAGGGACGCTGAGCCAATTAGAACAGCAGGGAAAAGTTGGTTCAAGTGAAACGCTAGGCCTGCTTCAGGATCAGCTGAAACTAGAGTTAGCTGACATCCAGAAACTGTTGGACGATCTGGCGCAGGAAAACACAGATATCCGCGACCAGTTAAAAACCCTTGAGCAGGTTACAGATTCTGGATCTGCCTAGGTTACTGTGGCGGTTTACACACCTGACAGCCATAATATAATTTCTTACCTCTGCCAGCTTACGGTCGGTTAGGGAAATTACCGCTAATAAAGCTAAATTCTTGCCCAAATAAATGCGGCTACAATAGCATAGTTGGTTTGTTTTTGTAAGCCATTCGGCTGCTTAATTTATTGCTAATGTTCACCCTTGAAATCGCCTAAATGGTTAGTCTGAGCTAACAGATATGGAACAACCCAACATCCTCTTATTACTAA
>DTUY01000326.1 GCA_012963885.1 Candidatus Poribacteria bacterium
ACGGGACCAGAGGAAATTATGGTAGCAGCTGCTGGCACCCGCAAACTTGGGCAGAATGGGCAGGCATAAACGCTAAGAAATCAGCCGCGACTTCACCGAATCCGCCGATATTCGCGTACAGGCACTCTTCGACGTGCCCTACCGCATCCATGCGCAGCGATTGCAAAAGCGGCATTTGATGCTGAAGGTGTTCTGTGATGCGCAGGCAAAGACCAGCCGCATGTTGAGCTAATTTGCCACACCGGCTGATGAACAAGGGCCTCAGCTTTGGCCGGCAGTTGGGCATAGGGCCGCTGAGTATCTGCCCATCCCTGCCCTTCAACACCAAACATCTGAATGTCATACCAACGTAGTCCTGTTTCGGGATCGATTTTGTTGGAGTTTGGATCCAGCTCTTGAATTGGAGATGATTTCATCATCAGTTGTTAAATCTATTCTAGCATCCTTTACTGTTACCTTAGAGAGTATGGCCAATAAGGCCTTAGTTGTTCTGGTACACCAACCTCGGGGCCAAAGTTGGACCGCATCCGATGGCCTAAAAATCCAGATAGTCCGGATTCTGTTGAGGCCATCTGGCATCCCTCTGCCTTAACTCTGAGAACAGCTGGCATTCCAAATGGCTGCTGGTCTTAAATTCTTGACGGGCTAGATCATTGCTTTCGGCTGTGTCTAACTCCAACTGATACAGTTCAGAGCGTTGATCTTCGAAAAAATATATCAATTTCCAATCCTGACTGCGAATAGCAGCGCAGGGAGTTGTCCCCTGGTAACCCATCTTTGGATGGTAGTAGGGAAAATGCCAAAACAGAGGAACTGATCGCCCAATCTGATCCCCTGCCATCAGCAATGGAGCCAGTGTTGTTCCGTCGCAGGTTTCCGGTTGATCGATGAGGGCTAAATCGCAAAGGGTCGGCATCAGATCAATGCCCCCAACAGGTTGATCACATACTTGGTTAGGCTTCAATGCCTGTGGCCATTTGATGATAAAGGGCACCCGAATTCCTCCTTCATATAGTGTCCATTTACAACCTCGGTAGGGACCGGTTATATCATGTCTGGGATCGCCACCGTGATCGCTGGTGAAAATGACCAGTGTTTCTGAGGCTAAACTTTGTTGCTCCAATTCCTGGAGGATATGGCCAATATAATGATCCATGCTTTCCACCATAGCGGCATAGGTAATTTGCTGCTTGGTGAGGGAAGGATTCTTATGCCGGTATTTTTCTAGTGACCATCGACAAGGGGTATACAAGGGAACATGTGGAAAGTAGCTGGCAAAATGAAGATAGAAAGGCTGATGGCAATTATCACGGATAAACTGAACTGCGGCTTGGGAACTGCCATCAGTGGGAAATGACCCTGATTCATAGTCTTTCAAAGTACGGTCGCTATAAGCATATGGATGGGCGCCAAATTGGCCATGGGTCCAGGAAAAGCCTCTCTGCCTTGGACCATTGGTATCTCCATAAGCCAGGTAGGAAACACCACCTTGAGTCAAATGCCATTTACCCACAAATCCGGTGATATAGCCGGCCTGAGCCAGACGATCACCCAAAGTGGGAATTGAGGATGGAAGTTCCTGGGTATAAGGGGGCTGAAGTAGCTTGGTGTGAGTGGGAAATGGGGCCTGACTGGGTTTGGAGACAAACTCCAATCCCAGTTTAGCCGGCGACAGGCCAGTTAACAGCCCCGCTCGGGAGGCGGAGCAAATAGGTGCGGCGCTGTAAGCTTGGGCAAAACACCATCCCTGTTGGGCTAGAGCATCCAGATGAGGGGTTTCATAGAATCCACTCTGGTTCTGACATCCAAGTTGGTGCCAAGCCAGATCATCAACTTGGATGACAACAATATTGCATGGACGATGTTTCAACAGTTCTTCTGATTTCAGTTTAATCACCTGCTTTTTATTGTTATGGTTTTCGACTTTAGGCCAAAGGAGTAGTAAAGATTTTAGGTGGGACAGGTAGACGGAAGCTATGTGAAAGACTTTCCACCAATCAAGTCACTCACTGCTGCTAGAAAGAGATCGAAATATTCTTCATTTTCTGAGTCGACTTCGAATAAGTCAGGATAATTATTGCTGCCACCTGACTCGATCGACTGGTCTTGATGCTTAAGTTGCAGTGTCCAGTTGGTTCCGTCCATCATACCGGGATCGGCATAATCACTTTCCCAGCTCCATACTTGAAGTTCCCTACTGTATTCAGTGCCGTGTCGATATGTGCTTATACTCGGAGGAGTCGACGGTTCCCCCGGAGTTTATCAGCAGTATTCTATAGAGTCTGTTCGAATGATTTCTCTTTTTGAGATCTCGCATTTCTTACCATTTGTTTCCCTTTATAAATCCAACTTATATAGAACCCATAGCCACTCAACTAGCGGTGGGGTCGGACTGATGATTCATGTATTCCTTTTGCTTGGGGGTGGTAACCCTACCTCATTTTACTCTGGTGAAATTAAACAAACAAATATCGTCAACTAACTCCGAATACTGAGTCATCTTTCTATCACTTGCCGTTCCGCCATGTCGTATCGATCTCCTGCCCTTAAAAAGTAAAATAGGTTCTTGTCCTGCGGCAATACTTTCATCGACCATCCTTCCCGAGACCAAAACCCGCCATCATACACCAACACATAACTCTCTCCTATCACCTTGAATTGATCTCCTGTTACCACTATCGCCGTCATTTCATCAATGCTCAGTCCCAGTAATTCCGGCTGTTCTTTCAAGATTTGAAACATATCGAAGTGCCGGTTCCGTGCTAGCGCATGCTGGTCGATAGTCACATTTTTAAGGAATCCAAACCCCTGTTGATGATCTCCCACCATAATCTGATTATGACGAGTATCCCCTCGGGCCAAAAATGAACCTTGTATTGTAGTTCCAGCTGAGGAACCACCAATCACACCACCCCGTTCTAATACCTGCCATAACATCTGTTCTGTTTTAGTTCCCTGATAAGCATCGACCAATCGCCACTGTCTTCCACCTTCAAAGAATACGCCTTTAGCTTTGACCAGAGGTTGGATGAAATCTTGGCTATCAGCCACTTCTGGATTAATGGTGTGCAGTACCTCTACTTTGACCACACCTAGTTGACGCAACAGTTGCGCTATCGGTGTGTGCTGACCGTATTCGGTGGCTCCACCAGCGGTTGGAATGACCACAATTGGAGACTCGACCCCTCCAGCCAAAGCGATAAATTGCTGCCCCATATTGGGGGTTACACCACCACCGACCAGTAGTAAACTGCCATTGGCAGGCCCCACCTGTACCGCCTGTTGATAAGCCATTAAGCAACAGACCAATAAAGTTAATCCGTTCATCTAATCCCTCGGTTTGATGTCACTTTAGAAAGTAACGTTAGGAAGGTTTCAGTTCTGCCAGCTGGGAACGTCGGTTCCAACCCAGCCTCCCTGTTTTGACGTTTGATAGTTTGTATAGCATAGCAAAAGTCCCCATCATCTATGTCCACACCTGATGGTAAACTTTAGGCTTCTATCCTACCAGCCGCAAAAAATTACAGCTAGTGGTTTAGATATTCCAGCCACTCCACAGATTGTCGGATGTTGGCACTTCGTTATCCTCTGTGAAGTTGTGGGCGTCGACCCACCATTGCTCGCGCTTACCGGGACCGTACTGTTCGTCGTCATCGAAGAACGTGCGTCCATTTTTCTGAAAGTCACACGGAATCACGATACGAATACAAGGGCTGCCATCTATCGCTGAATAGTTTTTGCCCGATGAATGCAGGATTCGCGGATGCCAGAAGACTACATCCCCAGGTGATCCAATACACTCCGCAGGAGCGATAGTACTCACTGTTCGGTCACGTTCGTAGAGAAACGCCTCCAACCTCTCCTGTGTATTAATTCGGGTACTATGTCTGGTATCCCAGAAGGGGTAGAGGTTGATATGCGAGCCCGGCCAAACGCAAAATCCTCCGCATCTCGGTGGGGTTTCGGTGACAATGACCATGGCAGAGATATCGGCTGGAATGACGTCTGCGTGTGGACTCAACCTCATGGGGATTCCGGTAGGCGTGGGAGACACACCATAGAGACCGCGTACCCTTTTGGTCGGACGTACCGGCTTGCCAATGAACTGCTCGACGACTCGGCGCACGTTTGGGTGGCTTGCGCTTAACGCCAGCACGTAAGGTTCCGTGCCAAATCGTGTAGGTGATTGAAACTTTAATCCTGCCGACGATGTACGGCCTAGGAACTGACTATCTTCTACCGTCAGTTTCTTATCGGCCCGCATGAACCAAGTCATGCTATCATCACGATCCATAAAATAGGCTGGCATATGCTCCCAGTAATAGTCCACAAGACGATCGAATCCCTTCTGATCGTCGATCAGGCCGCGCTTGACAATGAAGCCTTGCGACTTGAAATGCGCAATCTCCTGATGTGATAACTCGACTTGGTCAGACCCAACGAGGCGATCTTCATACGGAACAGGTTCCAGTATTTGGACTTTCTCGCTGACAGGGTGTTGGTAGATAGGATGAGTACGCCCGCTGTAATTGGTCGGTGAAGGTATTGGAGTATCCTGCGTTGGCTCAGTGAGTTCCTTTGGGGAAACCTGTACCTCAGGTTTCAGATTCATTTTTTTCTCCAGTCTATTTGCTTTTCATGCTTACTGCTCCGATTAAACCTGTCCAGCTAAAAGCAGTAGTGGTGGTAAATTACCGTTGGAGGTCAGTTGATTGAGTGGGGAAAGCAACTTGCCACGCCATCATAACATCAACGATGCGCAAAGCAAATGACACTAAGTGGACGGCAAGCAATTATATAAGCTCACAGCCAATCAACTAGGGGGATGTCTGACCTATGATTATTTCTTGTCCTGGGTGGTTTGGGCGGTGTCCTTTTCTAAACACAGCTCAAACTCAACACCAGCACGGACTTACCCCTGTCTGAGCC
>DTUY01000327.1 GCA_012963885.1 Candidatus Poribacteria bacterium
ATGGTCTTTCCTCCAATGACCATAGAAGACACTAACGATGAATGAATGTTAACAGCCCCTAGTGCTAAAGCAGTTAAGAAAGTGCTAGGTACGGACAGTGTTAATTGGATGACACACAGCGGAATCCGTTGATGAAGCTCCTATCATTTGGATTGTTGAAGCGACGACGGACAAAAAGCAGGTTGCTTGCATTGAGGTACCAAGAGCCGCCGCGCAACACTTTGGTGTCTTTACCTTCGTCATACCAATCCTGACACCATTCCGAAGCGTTGCCCGCCATATCGAACAAGTCGTAACCGTTCGGTTCTAAACTACCTACTGGTGCTGTTTGCACACCCCACTGATCCTTGCCACCAGTGCCAGCGTAATTAGCATAGTCTCGTGCAACACTTTGATCATCACCCCAAGGGAATCTTTTATCAACTAAACCGCCACGTGCAGCATATTCCCATTCTGCTTCGGTAGGCAACCTCTTGTCTGCCCACCAAGCATAGGCCTTGGCATCGTACCAACTGAGTTCGATCATCGGGTGACTATCCGTAGGTGAATACTCAGCCACTTCGTTCCAGAGATCATATTCATAATCTGCTCTCTTAACAAACTCCTTGAACTGCCCAACCGTCACTTCATATTTATCCATATAGAAAGCATTCACGTTGACCATTTCATCATCTACAGTAATTGCCCCTCCGGGAATAAGCACCATCCCCTGATGGGTGTCAACTTCAACCGCCTTGACATTTTTAACCTTATCAGGTTCATCTTCACCACACCCAACCCAGACAACCATCACAAGCAACACAACAACAAATCTCTGAATCATCATATTCACCTTTTGCATATTAGCGTTTGATTCTGGTTATCAGTATACAGCCTATCCAGTCCCGAATCTATGCGCTTGGGGCGATTCACTGCTTGAGCATACGGGAGATCTCTCCGGTGCCGTACGGGTTGCCTTTGGAGTTGCAGTAGCCACTTTCATGAAGCCTGTCCGCAATTTCCTGCAAACTTCTTCTTTTACCTGTCTTCCAGTTCTTGTACTGCTGATACGCCGCTACCAATCCCCAGCAGAACTATGTTACCATTGTTATTTTATTTTAATTTCTAATTTTCGTGTTATTAGAGTGTGGTGAGTATACTTCAATCCAACTTCGACCGACCATCCAATGTACATTTTTAGTTAGCATTTAATTTATTGCGCGATAATTAGTAGGTATGGGCAGAACATTTCTAGTAGTGTTGATTTACGCCTTGGGAGGCACACTGGTCGCAGGTGAACCATCTGTTAGAAACAGCGGTCTTGTACAGAATGTGATGGGGGAACTGGTTTATGTGACAGGACTGAACATGGTTGCGTCTGTGGGCAGTCAATTGCGGGTTGATAACGAGTCTTCTGGAGATAGTACCAGCCTAAAAGTAATTAAAGAACTGGATGACGTGCTGGTGACCCAGATTGTGGAAGCCAGTGGATCGGGTGTAAAAGTGTCGGACCGAGTTCGATTGGTTGGGACACATTCATCAGACCAATCGCTGAGAACTGCTTATGCTGTTCGTATAGATAGGGGACCAAAAATGGATGGTATCCTGAACGACGCGGTTTGGAGACAAGCACAACCCATCGAGGGATTCATTCAACGCGATCCCGGTTACTGGATACCGACGACAGAACGCACCGTTGCTCGCATTCTGTATGATGACAAGCAGATTTATTTCGGTTTTGAATGTTACGACTCTGAACCGAATCAAATCGTGGCAAATTACATGCGGCGGGATTCCGAACTTTGGGGAGACGATAATGTGCAGATTCTTTGGGACACCTACAACGATAAGCAAAATGGGGTTTTCTTTTTTGTCAATTCTCTGGGAGCCAAACGCGACTTGGTTTTGTCACAAGAAGGTAGAACCTACAATGAAGACTGGGATTGCATCTGGCAAGCCAAAGGGCATCGGCATAATAGGGGGTGGTCGGTAGAGGTAGCGATCCCATTCGATCAATTGCGGTTTAAGAAGGAAGAGGATGCTGTCTGGGGGATCAATCTGGCTCGATTTATTGCCCGTAAGACCGAATCAACTGCGTTAATGGTGGGGAGAAGGTCGTCTTCTCCAAGGCAGCGTTACCGCACCACTGATCTGGCACAACTTAGAGGGCTGAAGTCTTTAAAAACCAAGTCTCTGTTTCAGATTAAACCCTATGTGTTGCCTAGTAGATTGCAGAACTTGCAGTCGACAGACCCTACCACCAGCACTTCATTCGAATCTGGGGTGGATGTTCGCTATGGCGTTACACCAAATATGACTCTGGATCTGTCCTATAATACCGACTTCGCTCAGGTCGAAGGGGATCAGAAGTAAGTAAATTTGACGCAGTTTCAGTTGTTTTTTCCAGAAAAACGCGAATTTTTCCTGGAAGGATCAACACTGTTCGACTTTGGAGAATCCTCCTCAAGGCGTGGCGGTGATATCAGGCCACCCACCTTGCTATTTTATAGCAGGCGCGTCGGGTTGGGAGATGGGCAGCCTATCCCAATTCTCCTGGGTACCAAGTTATCCGGTAAAACCAGCAAGACAAGTGTTGGTCTGTTGAACGTTCTAACCGAGTCCACAACAGTAAACAATGGTAAAATAGTACCCAGCAGTAATTTTTCGATTGTGAGAGTTAAGCAGGATATCTTGATCCGGTCAAATATCGGCGCGATTATTGTTAATAAACAAACCCAAGTGCCCACTGAAGGGTGGGATACCTACAACAGGGCTGGCGGTTTGGACTTCAGCGTCTCGCCCTCCAATGCCCTCAATTTTCAGGGATTTTACGCCCGAACCTGGGATTCCGAAATTAGGGAAGCAGACGACGCACGATTTTTGCAAGGAACCTATACTGGTAGTGTGTATTCGGGTTCGGTAAAATTTATTGACATTGAAGAGAATTTCCAACCCAAAGCCGGCTTTGTTAATCGTCGGGTTGGGTTGGCCGGATTCCGGCGATATGAGAGCGAATCGAGGGCAAGAATACCATCCCCTATCAAGCTGGTTCGCTACACCTCCATCGGACCACGGTTGCGAATGATTACCGATCGGGACAATAATGTCAAATTCTGGGACCTGCGCCTTTCTGCATTTCCGCGATTCAATACCGGAGATTGGTTCCGGTTTGAGGTGACGCAAACACACGATGTTGTCGAACGGACTTTTCGTCCTTCACAAAAACACCCCGACATCGTCATACCAGAAGGAACCTACAACTTTACCACATTCAGGACCGGGCCTTTTCCTAGCCAATCGCGCAAACTTCAGCCGGAGTTTGTGATAGAAGTGGGGAGATACTACACAGGCCAGCGGTATCGATTGATGTTGCAAAATGGCTTCCGACCTTCCAGCAAACTATCAATTGAAACCGACTACGAGATCAACCTACTGCGACTACCTGAAGGTAACCTGAATATGCATGTGTTGAGCAATCGATTGATTTACTCATTTACAACCGACTTCTACCTGAAATTGTTCACACAGTGGAATAACGACCGGGAACTGGCCAGCCTGAACTTCTTGCTGAATTATCGATTCCGGCCGGGTAGTGATATTTATCTGGTCTACGATCAGGGGTTTGACACTATTTCAGGTCTAGATGAAAGAACTCAGGCACTTCTGATCAAAGTCTCTTATCTGTTTGGATTGTAGTTCGCAGATTCCTTAGCTGACTTAATTATGTTGATCCAGAGTCAAGTCGTGCTCTCGGCAATCCCTCGTACGAGATTAAAGCTAGAAAACACCTACCATTAAAGTAGAAAATATTCACAATCTAGCAGTTGTACAAAAGTTATAACTTAAATACAGAATAGCCAAACAATGGTAAAGCAGTAAATATCATGCATAGCACGGACAAGAGTTAGCCTACTGCTGCGCAGCAGAGAATCCTGACACACAACGAAATCCGAAGTAGTTGAAGGCAGTCGTTGGATAGTTGTCGTAGCGGTAAGCCACACGCAGGGAGTAGGTAAGGGCATTCCAAGAACCACCCCGCAAAACACGGTAACTCCCCGAACTCGGCCCTTTCGGGTTCTTAGCAGGTGAATTGCCATAGTAGTTTTCCCCATACCAGTCAGAACACCATTCATAGGCATTACCCACCATATCATACAAGCCATAGCCACTAGCAGAGTAACTGCATACCGAAATCGGTTGCCAGTAAGGACTGCGCCAACAGGCATAGTGTACAGGACAAAACCCCTGATGATCAGTTCGGTCAAGAGGTTGACCGCTTCTAACTAGGGCTTCGACAACAGAGCGATCGTTGAGGATTACTGCCAAATGTAGTACAATTTGGCCTTTGACGTCGCGTTGCTGACTGATCTCTGGATATCCTGATCAACAAACGTGAGATCTCGTTTATGTCACCAGACTCTACTGCTTTGAAGAGACGTAGGTCGGAGTCTGATGATTTTATCTCAATTGCATCTCTTAGTGTTTTAGTCACTCCTGTATGGCTTCGGTCTTCAGCCATGGCAATGAGCTTAGTAACCTCTTCATATTGATAGGCTTCCCATAACACTCGTGTTGCTGCTAAGTTTCCCTCGCGAACGGCGAAGTGGATCGGTGGAGTATACCAGTATTCGAGACGAGCACAATCCGGATGTTCCTTAAGATTCTTTAGAATCGTCTGCACATCGTCACGGATCGCAGCGCCATCACTTTCCAGTAAGATCTCGGTGCCTGCGTCCTGTTTACCTTGCAGGTGACAAAGAGCATAGGCTGTAACATTGGTATGGTTGTCAACCGCCTGCAAAAGATCGACAATATCCTTTTGTGATCGATAGAGTTTCCAAGTTAGAGTTTGGCCTTGGGCTGTCTTGACGATATCACCAGCTTTAGGGGTAGCATTGGCTTCACCACCAACGCTTTCCAGGTAGTCTTGATCAATTGTTGCTAGG
>DTUY01000328.1 GCA_012963885.1 Candidatus Poribacteria bacterium
AATTGTATCCTAGATGGCAAACAGTCAACCCAACTTTGGAACAATCCATAAGCGTGATCCACAAATTGGGACAAAGAGATCTCTGAATAATTATCCCAATACTTTGATAAAAAGTGATCATAATACATATCTACGATTACCCCAGCATACTTTCTGTATTTAGGTCTTAACCGTTGCTTACTCTGTCCGACTACGACATGGCTATCGGTAGAAGCATCAATACGCCGATGGAGCAGAATTCCTTTGACAATACCATCGGAATAACCTAAGTAGTCTCTTCCTTTAACTGCATCGGCAATGAAATGGTCAATCACAACTTCCTCATCATTCCCTGAAAGAAATATATGTGCCAAGAAATTCATACATTATTTACCACACTAACAACACCTAAATAACCAACGATTCAATCCTTTAGCCTACTCAGAAAGTAACGGTTTAACACAACCAACAACTGATTTCCCTAGTAGATCCCAACCATCAGCAGTAAAATGCACCCCATCCGGAGACAGATAATTATCCCGTCCAGCATCAATAATCACTTGAAACAGGTCATTAATTGAAACACCAAAATCCTGAGTTACTTCAACCGAGACATTATTATAAGCAACAACATCAGCCTCCAACCGATCAAAACCTTTCCGTTGATGGTGCCATATTTCATTTACTGGAGTCGTTGTCGCCCAAACGACAGTACTTTGCGTTTCCTGCAAAATGCGTCCAAGAAAGTCTCGTAAATTTGCTTGATATTGAACCAATGGGATAGCAGTTTCTTCAGCGTCAAAATCCCTTTTTAAATCATGGAGTCCACAGTTGATATGAATCACATCCGCCGCCTGAGAAATTATCCACTTATCAAGGTGTTGCTGAATGTTAGTACTATTACCGCCGTTTTGTTCTGGAGCCCAAACGTCTGACAGTCCAGACAGTTCATTTCTGACATACGCCTGATATCCCATCCGAATTGAATCACCAACCAAAACTAGTTTTTTCATCCAATTACCTCCCTATCTGTTTAAACCCAGTAAAATGTAAATAAGGGTGCAGCGTCCTATAATGAGTATGCAAAACGGGAAAAGTAACAGCATAGTTATGAATTTTTTGTATGGCCGGTGGTACCATTTGCCTTGGGCATCCACTCATTTGACCATCGATCCTCGATACTTTGTCGCCAAGCTTCGGCCGAACTGATAAGATCTGCCGTCACCTCGGGATATTCATCCTTGAGATTTCGCCTTTCACCCATGTCTAACTCCAGATCTGCCAAGTGAACGTCGTCCTCCGCTGGGGCTCCCTCTACCAGTTGCCCGTTCATTACCAGCTTCCAATTCCCTTTCCGGACAGCAGTCTGCTTGTTCATTTCCCAGAAGATTTCGTCGTGTGGAGAATCTGAGCCTTTAGTAATCATACCCGTAACATCTTTGCCATCCAGCCCGAACTGCAACGGATCCTCCCCAGCTGCTGTTACAAAAGTTGGGAAAACGTCCATCGCAATACCATGCTGGCTAATCACTTGTCCATCCGGAATGTTGTCCGGCCAACTCATGATACCGGGTGAACGAATACCTCCCTCGTAAAGGCTACCTTTGTGACCTTTGAGTTTACCAGCCGAACCTCCATAATACGGGTCGCGGTTGCCGTCCATCCAGTTGCGCGCTTCTCGCGATGGGCCATTATCACTCTGGAAATAGGTAAAAGTATTCTCCAAAAGGCCTTGCCGCTCCAGCTCGCTAAGGATTTCACCTACGCTGTCATCTATGGCAGAAATCATGGCGGCCATGATTTGTCGATCCCAAGATAAATCAGGAAACCGGTTTACATATTTCTCTGGAGCATGCATTGGGTAGTGAGGCGCGTTATAAGGAATGTAAAGAAAGAAAGGTTTTCCCAATTGTATAGACCGACGGATATATTTCACCGCATACTCGGTGATCAATTCCGTAAAATACTCCCCATCACGATGAAACTCGACCCCGTTTTCCCACAAATCATGGAATTGCGCACGACCATCTCGGTTCATCTGCCAATAGAAAATGTGTGAATAGTAATCAATACAACCAGCCATAAATCCGAACCAATCATCAAAACCATGATCGTGAGGACGAGAGCCCTCTGCCAATCCCAGATGCCATTTGCCGGACATGGCAGTATAGTAGCCAAGTTCTTTAAGCGCATCAGCCAGAGTTGGTACTTCAGTCGGCAAGCCCGTAGCGGTTCGATGCCCTGCCAAAATTGAGCGTACGCCAGCATTGCCCGGATAGCGTCCTGTCAGCAGCGCAGCCCGTGAAGGCGAACATACTGGAGAATTTGAATACCAGTTGGTGAATCGAACACCGCTATCAGCCATGCGATCGAGATGCGGGGTTTTGAAGTCGGTCGCTCCCATACAGGATAAATCTCCATATCCCTGGTCATCAGTCAAAAACACAATAAAATTCGGTTTATTCATTCGAGTCTCCTATACTATTTCATAAAATCGCAGCTATCAATTGAAAGCTTAAACCCATGTCAAAAAATATCGGTATATATTGAAAGCAAGGTTCGATTTCAGAGAGAAAAATCTCCACTGATCACTATTGCTTTATATCTTGCGATTTGATGATTTCTCGAAGCTTCAGATCAGTTTCAAAACGATCAAAACCAATATCTGACCCGGCTTTCCTAACCATATTCCTATTTAATCGCACTACTAGGCGAAGAGATTTCACAAACAAAGCTATCTTACTTCACAGCACATATAATGCGCCAATTAACTCAAACCCCATATTCCCTAATTTTAAAATGAAGCTTTAACCAATCGCTAACTAAGACACACGTCTGAAATCTGGACTTGTACAACCTTGCTTCATAATTTTCATAGTCAAACCAAAAATTATTTGATAAGAACATATTTGATTGCAACACAATAATTATATGCTAGAATAGCACACACGAATTACACAGTCTAGCTCCGCGAGTAAACACATTCCAGCTTTCTGATACAATCTAATCTAAACCCCTAAGTGGTATCAAGTTTAACAGATGACATCTCGTTTTGGAAAAACGGATCTATACGTCTCCCGGCTTTGTCAGGGAACAGCATTTCGACATCTTCCACGAACAGGTGACGACCCCCAGGGACAGCGTGTCTTGCAACATTGCCTTGAGAAGGGAATCAACTTTTTCGATTCTTCAAATGCTTATGGGTGGGGTGGATCGGAAATAGCACTAGGGAAAGCAGTTGCAGGCAGACGCCAACAGGTGACCATCTGCACCAAAGTGGCGGCATCCTATCCACCCAAGGCTCCAGGGAATGGAACCAAACCAGCACGTTTCACTCGTCATTTCCTTTTTCAGCAGGCAGAAGAGAGTCTCAAACGCTTAGGGACCAACTACATTGACCTATACCTGCTACATCAACCGGACGAGGGCACTCCGATTGACGACATCGTAGATTCCATGGATACACTGGTGCAATCGGGGAAAATTCGCTACTGGGGTGCTTCTAATCACTCAGCGAAACAAGTAGCTCAATTCGTCGCAGTCGGGAAAAAATCAAGTAAAACTCCTATAGCAGGAATCGAAGACTACTACAATATTGCCGGAGAGTCCGTTGATTCTGAGGGGCAATCCCGTACTGGTCAGCTTGAGCGGGAAATGTTTCCCCTTATTCGTCAAATCGAACTGGGACTTGTAGCCTTCAGCCCACTAGATGCCGGCAATCTTTCTCCCAATCAACAGGTCAAGGCTACCTCCCCCTTGGCGGAATTAGTGCAAGCACTTGATCAGATAGCCCAGAACCTGAATGTTACTCGAGCAGAACTCTGCGTTGCTTGGGTATTGACACACACAGAAGTCACCAGTGTTCTATCTGGGGCTGAATCACCCGAACATGTTGATCAGAATCTTGCAGGGACGCAGTTAGTCCTCCCTCAGGAAGTTGTCAAAACTTTAAATGCTGCCAATAAAACCTACAGAAAACAGATCGAACAGAAACCGGTAAATCGATGAAAGAGCCAAGTCGAATTACCGATGCGCACGTTCATGTCTGGTCTGCAGATACGGATCGATATCCCCTAGCTCCCGGTTTTGAAAAGTCCGATTTGTGGCTGCCTTCCTTCACACCGAAAACCTATTTTCAGTACAGCCAGTCGGTTGGGAACATGCGGCTCAACTTGGTTCAGATGACTTGGTATGGTCTGGATCACAGCTATATCCTTGACCTGATTGCTGACGATCCAGAAACTTTCGTTGGTACCGGTATTGTTCCAGCTATTGCCGATGTCTCGCTTCCAAATCCAGAAAAAACAATGATTGCATTGGCACAAGGTGGGATCTATGCATTTCGTATACGAGGCGGACAGACAGCCCGGCAACCAATTGGTGATCTGACACGATGGCTAGACTATCCAGGGTACGAAAAGATGTTTCACGCAGGAGCACAACATAATCTAGCACTCAGCTTTCTTATAGGCACTGACGACCTGCCTGAACTAGACCGGATGTGCACCCGCTTTCCTGAAACGCCAGTGATTTTAGATCATGTTTGTGGAATTCGAATCCAAAACGGTGTATTGCCAGAATCAGAACTTGAGCTATTATGCCGCATGGCCAAGCATAGTCGAGTAATGGTCAAACTTGGTCCTTTCCAAGCTTTAGGTGATGGGAAGGCACCCTACCTGGATCTACTACCGTTAATTCGGAGGGTTGTTGACGCTTTCAGCCCAGAAAGATGTATGTGGGAAAGCGATAGCGGCGGACCGATAATGATGAAAGATCCAGCCAACGATTACCCACTATCAATTGCCTTGATCCGCGATCAGGCAGATTTCTTGAGCAGTTCGGATAAAAAACAGATACTGATAAAAACAGCTGAAGATTTCTTCTTCAACAGATAACAATTTCTTAAATTACTACATACATAATTAAGAAAAAGAAAACAGCATGAGATTTCAAGGAAAATCCGTTATCGTTACCGGTGGGGCTTCAGGCATAGGCGCCGCCACAGTCAAGCTTTTCATTGATGAAGGAGCAAGCGTTATTATCGCCGACACCAACTCTGAAGGTCAATCTCTAGCGGAAGAACTCAACCAGCACGATCAGAGGGCAACCTTTGTTCAAACCGACGTTTCAAAAGCAGATCAAACCGAACACCTAGTTGAAGAAACCCTGCGACACCATGGCCGATTGGATATTCTACATAATAACGCGGGCGTTCTAGTCGTTGGAAATGTCACCACCATCTCCGAAGCTGACTGGGACAGATCCATCAACATCAACCTGAAAAGCGTTTACCTGGTTTCCAAATATGCTATTCCAGCGATGCAGAAAGCAGGAAGTGGCGTTATCATCAACACTTCTTCTACAGCCGGCATATCCGGTGGAGGTGGTTATTCCGTCTATAGCGCGTCCAAAGCAGGAATCATTCTCTTAACACAGTGCATGGCTCTGGATTTCGCTGAGCAAAACATTCGTGTTAATGCTGTCTGTCCAGGACCAACAGCCACATCAATGATTATGACATCCACTGAAGACAGACAACGCACTCTCAATCGTTGGGCTGACGAACTCCCTATTGGACGTGCTGGCCAACCGGAAGATATTGCTAAAGCCGTTGCTTATCTAGCTTCTGATGACGCAGAATTCGTCACCGGCACAGCATTTGTCGTTGACGGTGGGCGTTTACTAACGGGCATTGGACAGCGCATCGCTGTTGATCACAATTGAGATTGAATTGTTGCCTCCAATCCCTGCTAGATCTTACGAAACCCATTTGATCCACATAAGCTCGTTATCGAACACCACCTTGCCTAGATCCTAAATATTTCGTTTATATCCCTCCACACTGGTGCCTTTGTGCACCTCAGTTTGATTCAAAATGTCCGCTTTCTCATCGGCTGAAATGGGTTGGAACATTTTGGACGATGCAACGTTCTGATCCAATACTTCAGGTGAGTCGCAGCCAGAGATTAGAACACTTACAGGCAAACTCCATACATATCGCAGGGCATCTTCAACTTTAAATATTTTTTGTTTTGCAATCTCACCCATGGCTAAACTCTTCATGGCTAAAACCCCGATATTTTTCTCAACTAGCTTTGCCAAGACCTGCTTTTCAAAGCTGAGATAATGCCTGTCTACCACATTCAATGGCATCTGCACCGTATCAAAGTCGTACAATTCCATAGCCCTCAAATGTGCGGCGGGATCTCGATGTCCCGTGACACCAATGTAGCGAACTTTCCCAGCTTCCTTCGCTTTCAGCGCAACTTCCATAGCACCGCCCTTGAAAAAGATCTGTTCAGTATTTTCTACCGAAGTCACATTGTGAAATTGCCAGAGGTCAAGATAATCAGTAGATAACCGTTTCAGGCTCAAGTCTAACTCTGTTTGTGCAGCCTTAGCATTACGCTTATCAGATTTTGTCATCAAGAAAATTTTTTCACGATGTCCTTTCAAGGCTTTACCCATCAGGATCTCGCTTCGTCCATCACCGTAAGAATGCGCATTATCAAAAAAGTTAATGCCATGATCGATGGCACGATGAACGATTTGGAGAGCCATTGACTCATCTTTGCTAGCTGGCCCCATGCTAATATGGGCACCACCCAAACCGATGATTGTAACCATCTCATCTGTCTGTCCCAGTTTGCGTTTGGGAATTCCGTGATCGCGGAGATCGATTTCATGTGCAGCCGCCTGCAAATTATGCGGCAGTTGAATGCCTAGCTTGGTACCAACAACACTACCCGTCGCTACTTTTAAAAACTTCCGCCTTTGCAAAATCATTTCTCCTTCATAATAAGGGTTCAACGAAAAAAACAATCAACTCCAATCACCCTTTCGTGTCGGTATGCATATAGAATACGGCATCGACAAAAGCCAACAATTTATCACTCCCAGACGCCAAGCGAAAAATCTCTTTCAGCTTATTGTTTACTCCCTAGGGAGGATTTCTAATTGTACGTCTTTAAAATGAAAACACACAAAGTGGCAGATTTTTGCCACTCACGTGAGAAGTCGATGGTAATAATTATCTCTTCAATTCTCTGAAATATCCGGTTTTATAAAAAGAATCCTGATTTCACCGGATTGTTCTCCACGATTCTGGCTAAAAAGGAGTTGGGAGACAAAGTCTACGGCCCTTTCCGTCAATTCTTGATGACCAGATTCGATTGTACGAACATCATAAACAGTACCATCGGACCTAACATTAAAATGCAGTTTAACACTTTTCCCTTGAAGTTCCTCCACCACCACCAACATTCGAGGGGTATGAAGTACATTACGATCCGTAACATCACCTCTAATCTCATAACGAACAACTGATACCTTTTTTTTACGGAACTTTGCTATCACACTATCATAATCGAAGTCCAGATTAATCGAATCACCACTATCTAATACAATCTCCGTAACCGCTTCTTGACTAGTTGATTTCTGTCTTTCTTCTGCCACATAATTTTCTTCCTCCTCAATCTCAACAGTACGAAGTGGATCTCCAGTGTCTTCCTTGATTGGTGTTTGATTCCTTATTTGAGTGTAGTCAATATCCGGTATTCTAAGATCCTCTGGTTCCTCAATTGACACTGAAGACGAACACGAAAACATGAGGCAAAAGCAAACCAACAAGCTCATCTGCACAATAAGATGCGATTTTATATACCTTTGAATGGACATAGTAGCTTTGAACCCACTTGTCTTTATTGCAGCATTTACATCCATTGATAAAATGGCATCGATATAAAATTTGACTTTCACAAATTCTCATCGCGCCTATTAATTGTTAAGTTGCAGATTTCTATTACAGGTGAAGTTCCTATTACCCTTGTATCTTGATAAGATCGGCCACAGTTTCAAGACGCTAACGAAATTTCGCCTTTCTTTCCAGCATTTAGACTAAACTGAGGTACCTATTTGCAAGGCCAAAACTTCTACCCACAGTAGGTAGCAAGGTCTTTTCCAATACCTTGTAAACAAGAAAACTCTAAACCTATTAATTTCTTAATAAGCCAAGCCGTATGCTTGTATATGAACACCAGCTCCGACAATTCCAACACGATAAAATTCGATTCTTTCAATATCGGACATCATTTTTTATTTTCTAACGTTCCTGTTGCTTACCTGACTGATCGTAAATGTGTTCCAGCACATGCTGTGCCCTTGCATCTTGCGGACTAATCTCAATCGCTTTTTTAATCTCGCCGAATTGCTGATTCATACTGCCCCAAATGACAATAAACAATTCCCAGATTTATACGCGCACCCGCATGTTCTGGTTTAATCTTAATCGCCCTTTTGAACGCAACGAGTGCCGATTTTATATCGCCTTGTCGATGGCAAATTGTTCCTAGACCATAATATGTATCAGCATCCTCTGGATTGATCTTAATTGCTTGTTCGAATGCAACGCACGCCGATGCATAATCCTCTTGTTGATAATGACCCTCGGCTTGTTGACAGTAACTTTTTGCCAAGGCATAGATTTTGCCCAACCCGTTGTGAGCTTTCGTATGTCTTGGATTAATCTCAATCACCTTCTTATAAGCGACTAACGCGGATTCATATTCGCTTTGGATATATCGAATTGCACCTAAACCGTAAAAAGCATCTGCATATTTAGGATTAATCTCAATAGCCCGTTCAAAGGCAACCAATGCACCTTCTAAATATCCAACCTTAGTGTAAATAGTCCCCAAATCCATATGTGCTTTTTCATGCTCCGGATTGATCTCAATTTCCCACTTAATCTCGACAATCGCGAGTTCTATACTACCGTGTTCATAGTAAACCGCTCCCAAGCTATTACAGGCATCTGCATCGTTCGGGACCAGTTCGATCGCGCTTTTATAAGCGACAATTGCAGACTCATACTCACCTTGATTAAAGTAAGCTGATGCCAACTTGTTATACGCATTGGCATCTTGCGGATTAAGCTCAACAGTCTCTTGATAGGTAGCAATGTTTGATTCTATATCCTCTTGTTTGATAACAACATCTTCCAAATTCATACTACTAAGTACCAATTACTAAATTGATTGATATACCTCTAAGATCAAGCACATCGACAACACTATCCCTACCGCCTGGCATGTTTAATCGGTTATTCTTCACCTTCCCAATAATCGGCAGTAAAACCTTTCCGTACAAAAGTAAGTCCTCTCTCACCTTCAGGTGCTAACACCCCTGCAAACCACATCTTATCGCTGTCAGGATAGTAACATTGATCAAATGGAGTGTTGTTAGCAATCACCAAATAGGATAGATCCGAATCACTATCATTTATAATCTGGTGGGCTTCACCGGGAGGACACATGATACTATCACCAACGCCTATGTTGGAAATGCCGGTATCCGTTCGTATTTTGCCGATACCACTTAGAACATAGTAAAGTTCCCAGCAAGATGCATGCACATGATAAGGAAAATTTTTTTTGCCCGAGGACAATATCACATGCTCAATTTCATATGGAGGTTCCCTATCATCTTTATCCTGTGCTCGTAAATGTTGCGAAATGTGACGACGAAGCACGCGATATTTACTTCTGGGTGAAACCATTTCTTCTTGTGAGATTGCCTGGAGGTTAATTTTCTGCATTTGATCCACCTTATATTTGGAGGCTAAGAATTACTTTCAATGAACGGGTTGGTTGTTTCACTTTATTTGAAACTGATTTAGCAATTCTTCGGGTTTATTCACCACACGTATAATATTCCGATATTGTGGTTTGAAAAAACCTTGTGAGGTAGCATGATCAAAAAACTCTAGCAATTTGTTATAGTACCCATTAGTATTTAAAAAGCCGCAAGGCTTTTGGTGAATACCGAGTTGTGCCCATCCCCAAATTTCCAGAATCTCTTCCACCGTCCCTAAACCACCAGGTAAGGCGATGAATCCGTCCGACAACTCAAACATCTTATGTTTTCTTTCGTGCATTGAACCAACTTGATAAATCCGAGTCAATTTCCGATGAACTATTTTTTCGGCAAACAAATTGGGAATAACACCGACTACTTTTCCGCCGTTCTCAAGGACTGCATTAGCAACAATCCCCATCAATCCGATGTTAGATCCTCCATAAACCAAACTAAGGCGACGAATTGCTATTATCTCACCCAGCGATTTTGCAGCCTCCATATATTCAGGTTGAAGCCCTGAACTCGACCCACAGTAAACACAGATAGTTTCTAGTTTATTTTGATTCACAATTCAATTTCTATGCCGATAGTCGCTAATAATCAAGCCACTTATTATGCATAACGGAGAAAAAAATTGTATTTCTGTTTCGAGGTAACCATCAGGGCAATTAGCTAATGCCAAGGCACCGACAAGATTCCCATTTACCAGAAACGGCAACCCGAGAAAAGCACTAATCTTCAGGTGACCGAACGGAACGCCGCCACTACGTGGATCTTGCTGGGGATTATTGGACAGAACTGGATTCCGGCTAGTTAAGATAGCACCATTTAGAGTTTCCAGGTTATGAAACTGCAAATTGGTCAAAATATCGCGACGATCGTATCTCGGTTTATAGATATTTGTTACGGCATGTGATTGCAAATAGGGATGATCAGCCGAGTTGTAACATACTTCCGCTAGAAAACCAAATCGGCTACCCGACAACAATAGAATATCCGGTAGCAATTGTACGAACGTGGACTCAATTTCGCTGGTATCAACATATGTGGAAACAGAGTCGGCCAAAGCCGAAAGTAGATCCGCATAGCGTTCATTCCCACCTGCCATCTGGTACTGATCCCAGCAAGATTTAAGATAAACTATAGCTTCGTGCAAAAAAGGTTGCCCTGATACATCAGTTGAATCAAGGTTCTTAACAGCCTCTGTTATTTGGGATTGTAGCATGTTCACTATAGGAAATATTCAAATTTTGATATTCTGAGGATTTGTATAGATGTTGAATCGATTGTCTCTTAGAAATCCAATCAGCGTGATATTAAAATACTGTGCCAATGATACGGCTAGACTGCTTGGTGCTGAAACCGCACAAAATACCGGTGTCGCTGCCACTGCACACTTTTGGAGTAATTCGAAGCTAGCTCGACCACTAACCATCAGAATTCGATTCCGAAATGGCAGCTCATCATTGAGTAACCCCCAACCCAATAGTTTGTCGGTAGCATTATGGCGGCCAATATCTTCTCTGGCAACTATCAAAGCTCCATCTGAATCAAAAATCGCCGCCGCATGAAGTCCACCGGTACGGTCAAATACCTTTTGGGATTTTCTCAGTGCGACAGGCAAATTCTGAATCACATCATTATGAATAGGCGTAGTCAACGATACAGGAGGAATATCTCGGCGCTGAAGGTCTTCAATCATAGTTTTCCCACAAACACCACACGCACTATTGGTAAAAAAGTGTCGTTCCAACTGCGGCAGATCTGCCAAATCATCCCGGCGTAATTCTACCCGAATCTGGTTATACTCCTGAAGATGCCTGTCTTCTCCAACGCAATAACTCATCTTCACAAAGTCGCGCCGGTCTTTCAGAATACCTTCACTGTATAAAAACCCGGCAGTCAAATCATAATCATGTCCTGGTGTGCGCATCGTTATTGCGATTGTGCGTGATTGCTTCTTAGAGGATAACTTAATCTCTAATGGTTCCTCGACAGCAACCAGATCGTTTTTATGTTCAATACTGCCTTCACTGGCAGACCAAATCCTACACTTAATCTGGCTTAGGTGGGACATTTTCAATTAACCAATCATTACGTTCAGCGTTTTTTGGAAGATGTTTGTTCGGTTAACACCCTCTACAGCAGATCCACTCGAACCGGGCAAACTTTGAGTTCAGCTGTGTCGGTAATTGGATCATAGCCTGATCCAGTTAACATATTTATAGGAACATCGCTGAAACTGAAACTGGCAAAAACAGTACCGCGTGGCGACCGATTGGTCGATTTGGCTCTGATTTTGACACTACCTCGTGCACTCGCCAGTTGACACCATTCTCCGTCATCCAACCCCCATTCCTGTAAATCAAGCGGATTAACTTCAAGAGCTTCTTCAGCCAGCAGATAGTCAATACCTTCCGCACGACCTGTTTGAGTTCGGGTATGATAGGAAGCCAATCGACGCCCGGTGGTTAGCCAAATTGGAAATTGGGCGCTGATCGTTTCCTGCGGATCGCGGTAGTTGACGATTGAAAAAACACCACGCCCATTGATGAATTCTTCCTGGTGGAGAATCGGTGTTCCGGGATGTTCAGCGTCCGGCACCGGCCAGTGGTATTCACCTTGGGCAACTCGATCCCAATTCAACCCCGCATATATTGGAGAAACACTGCAAAGCTCGTTGAACACCTCTTGCGGTTCCGAGTAATCGAAACCCGGAATCTTCATCCTCTGGGCAAGCTGACTGATAATCCACCAATCAGGATTTGCCTCTCCCGGTGGTGATACCGCAGCGCGAACGCGTTGTACGCGGCGTTCGGTATTGGTTACAACACCATCTGTTTCGGCAAAAGCGGTTGCGGGCAGAACAACATCCGCCAATGCCGCTGTTTCGGTCAAGAAAATGTCAATAACCACCAGATGATCGAGGCTGTTCAGCGCGTGCTCGCAGTGCTGCCGATCCGGATCGGAGATCAATGTGTTTTCACCATTAATCAACATCGCTTTAATCTGATCGCCACACAGATCAAGAGCTGCGACCTTGGTAATTCCCTTTTCCAAGTCAATATCAGTACCATATAATTCTTTAAATTTTGCCTGGTTATGTGGATCGGTAACTGGCTGAAACCCCGGATAGTTATTGGGTAATGCTCCACTATCACCAGCACCCTGAATATTATTTTGACCTCGCATGGGATTAATCCCTGTGCCTTCACGTCCAATGTTCCCAGTCATCAAGACCAAATTGCAGAGAGACTGTACGTTATCTACTCCACAAATGTGTTCCGTAATACCAAGTGTGTAAAAAATTGCGCCTCTATCAGCCAACCCATACCAAATTGCCGCTGTTTCAATATCTTTTGCTGACACTCCAGTAATCTGAGTTGCCCATTCCGGTGGAAATTGCTTGATATGTTCAAGAAAAGCTTCATTGCCTGTGGTTCGATTTGAAACGAACTGCAGGTCGATCAAGTCTTCTCTAACAATAACATGCGCCATACTGAGAAGGAGAGCCACATCCGACCCAACCCGAAGCGGCAGGTACAAATCGGAGAGGTCGGCGAGCCCAATTCGTCGGGGATCAGCAACAATCAGTTTCGCCCCACGAGCAATTGCTTTCTTGAGACCGGTAGCTGCCACCGGATGGCACTCCGTCATGTTGGTGCCAATACAGAAGATAACGTCAGGCTTCTCCATGTCGATTAGAGGATTAGACATGGCGCCGCGCCCTATTGTCGTTGCCAGACCGGCAACCGTTGGCGCGTGTCAAGCACGACTACAGTTATCAATATAGTTAGTACCAAAACCTGCCCGAATAAACTTTTGCATCAGGTAAGCAGCCTCACTGGGCGCACGACCTGATGCCACGCCGTAGACGCTGTGTCTACCATGTTCTTGAACAACCTTACGGAACCCTTCAGCCGCTTGGTCGAGGGCTTGCTCCCAACTCGCTTGGTGAAACTGACCATCTTGCCCCCGCACCAGCGGTGTGGTTAGACGATCTGGATGCTGGACAAAATCGAAGGCGAATTGCCCTTTCACACACAAAGCCCCTTTGTTAGCTGGCCCATCCATGGCTGGCTGAATGCCGACCAGCTTGTCCTCTTTAGTCAACAGGTCAATTGAACAACCAACACCACAATAAGGACAAATCGACCGGGTTTTGTCAATTTCCCCCGCCAGATGGGCATTGCGAATAGCTTTTTTATCCGCTAGCGCTCCAGTAGGACAGGTCTGGATACACTGCCCGCAAAAAGTGCAAGCTGAGTCTTTAAGTGTCCCGTTGAATTCGGTACTAATCTGGGAGTCGAATCCTCGGTGCATGATATTGATGGCATGATCCCCCTCTTGCTCAGCACAGACACGGACACATCGATAGCACGAGATACAGAGATCATAATCTCGAAGAATGAACGGATTATCGTCAACTTGATTACTGATACCTGAGTGTTCTCCCCCGAATCGTTCAGTTCGAGATTGGTATTGATCTGCAAGCACCTTCAACTCCTGAGAAGCATATCCACGCAACGGATCAACATCAAGTTGACCATGATTTTCAGAAATAACCATTTCCAAAAGAATCTTACGATACTTATTAATTTTTTTGGAAGATGTGCTGACAACCATCTCTGGTGTAACCAAAGTCGTACAGGAAGCAACAGGATTGCGGGAGCCCTCAACGTCGACAATGCACAGCCTGCAACTGCCAAAGGGTTCCAAACGAGGATCATAACACAGTGTTGGAATATTTTTCCGTTGCCGTTCAGCAACCTCATAGATCGTTTCGCCTTCAGTAAATGGGAACGTTTCACCATCCAGTTTTACTGTATTACGTCGTTGCTTAACCTGATTTGAGTCCATTCTTATACCCTTTGAGTTGGATGCTACAAGCTATGATTTTCCTGATTCTACGTGTCTGGTTACTTGATCGGGGAAGTACCTGATTAAACTTTCAGTAATTAATGGTGCTGATATTCCTAAACCACATGCGCTAATTGCCTGCATGGTCTGACCAATATCTTCAACCTCTTCCAACCATAAGTCAACTTCTTTGGGGCCGGTTTTACCTTCTAGTCGCTCAACCAAGCGCTGCGTGCCAATCCGGCACGGGAAACATTTGCCACAGGATTCTTCGGCATAGAACTTCATAATATACTGAGCGATTTCTACCATATCACGACTGTCATCAAAAACGATAATCCCTCCTGACCCCAGATACGACTCCTTACTTTTGATGGTAGGATCATCTAAAGTAATGTCCAAATCCTCCCCTGCCAGAAAACCGCCGGAAACCCCTGCCATTGTAACCGCCTGAATAGATCTACCTGTAAGTGGCCCGCTTGCCCAGTCGTAGAGGAGTGTTTTCAGAGGCAACCCGATTGGGACTTCATAGTTTCCGGGTTTTCGAATATCGCCGGAGAGGCTGATAATCTTAGTACCAGCATGTCCGTTGACTCCAAGGTTCTGATACCATTCAGCACCTCGGTTAACAATTGGCGGTACAGCTGCCAATGTTTCAACGTTATTTACAGCCGTTGGCAGATTCTCAAAGCCATGAGTTACGGGATACGGCGGTCGATTTCGTGGAAATGGGCGTTTGCCTTCAAGACTGTTCAGAAGCGCTCCTTCTTCACCACAAATGTATGCACCCGCACCACGACGCAAATAGATTTCAAAACTGAAATCTTGATCAAGGATTCTACCTCCCAACAAGCCCGCGTTTCTAGCTTCGGCTATGGCACATTTAAGCACCTTGAAAGTATCTGGATATTCGTACCGAAGATATATGAAACCTCTGGTTGCACCTGTAGCGTATGCGGCAATAATCATTCCCTCAATTACAGCGTGCGGGTCATAATCCAGAATAGCTCGATCCTTAAAACATCCGGGCTCACCTTCATCAGCATTACAAACCACGGTTTTGGGATCATTTTCTGCCTCTGCGACCGCTTTCCATTTCAACCCTGTTGGGAAGCCTGCTCCTCCACGTCCAGCTAATTGGCTTTGGCTAATTAGATCAATAACTTCAGCAGACTTCATCCCTTTAACAATTTTGCCAATTCCCTGATATCCACCCGACTTCTTATAGCCCTGCAGTGATGACTGATTCGTTTCACGAATAGAAGCGAAAATGCATTCTTCAATTCCACCTGGATTTGGTTCCGGTAAAGGTGATGGTCGAATAGACAATGTGGTTGGATCTAACCCTGTCAGTACTTGATCCTTTTTTAGAACCGGTACAGTATCGTCGCACCGTCCCGCACAAGGCATTGGTATGGCTCCGTCCTTTTCCAGTTGATTTAAAATTTCTTTACTACCCTGAAGAAGACAAACAGGACCCGTGCAGACACGAGGGGCATCCTGTCCTGGAGGCATTCGTGAAAAGTGATGATAAAAAGTAACAGTTCCAAAAAGTTCCGCTAACGGGATTTTTAGTCCAACAGAAACTTGACGCATCACCTCGTCGGAAATGAATCCGTCCCGATCATGAAAATTGTGTAAAATTGGCAACAATGGCGCGGGTTTATCACGCCAAAATTCTATTATTTCTCGATTAGTAGTTTGTGTCATATGATTCTACAAAAGCAGTGAAATAGATCTAAACCAATAATTCGCACTTAGTTGTTTTATCACCATTTTGGATCTATATTATCATATGATGTCACATCCGTCTATGCATAACCACTGATAAAAATTCAAAAACTTGGGTTTGGTATGATATAAAAATTTATCTTTATATGTTAATCTGTATTTGAAAGATAAGAACCGATATTTGATTATTAACCTTGATCCATTGTCGCCTTAACCTGTGGGTCTGCTAATCTACTATCATCACCCAATTCACACAAGGCTACTTACTTGCCACAGAAGCCGTTGCGCTGGCGAACACTTTTTTCTTGAGCAATTTGGAAGGAAGGATAATGACACCAGAAGAGAAATTTGTCTTTGATTTACAAGGTTATATTGTAATTAAAAATGTCTTGACCAAGGAAGAAATTGAGAAAATCAACAAGATCAGTGATCGAATCTTTCCCCGCGATTACAGCAACAAAGACAGTAACATGGGAGGGCTTCGGCGGACAGCCAATGTTTCAAAGTGGGATCCCGCCTGCCAACGGTTGATCGACCATCCCAAGGTCACACCTTACCTGAAAGAACTGCTGGGACCAACATTCCGCTTAGATCACGATTATTGTATTTTCATGAGTCGAGGCGGACAGGGAGGAAACCTACACGGTGGACCAGAAACAGCTAATGGTTGCCAATTTTACAAATACCATAATGGTACTATGCAAAATGGTCTCTCGGTATTGACTTTCTTTTTTGCCGACGCAGGCCCCGGCGATGGAGGCTTTATCTGTGTGCCAGGTAGCCACAAATCTAACTTTTTGTCGGATATGCCAGCTGACGTACGGGAGTTGAAGCGCGTAGAACCATACGTGGTACAACCCGTCGCCAAAGCGGGTGACGCTCTTTTTTTCACCGAAGCACTCGTTCACGGCACCACCCCGTGGAATGCGGATCACGAACGCCGAACTTTCCTGTACAAATATAGCCCAGGGCATATTTCTTGGTCACGAACCTACTATAAGGCTGAAGACTATTTCAATCCTACCGACCAACAACAACGTATCTTATCACCCCCATCTGTTGGAGGAAGACAGTCAAGCCTGGATTAAGCTTGGTTTCAAAACGTCTAATGCAATATCCTAGCGTAATAAGGATCGAATCGTAATTGCAATGGTTAAGTTAAATCTAAGAACCATTTTCGCTATCGAAGAGGGAAGCAAGTAAGATTTCACTATCATAGATGTCTACTAAGGAGAACGAAGGAAGGATGATATGGAAGAAGACAATGCATTCCAAACTACTGATACAACAGGCCAAGAGAAGAAAAATTCCGAACCGCAAGAAGACTGGAAGGATTATGCCTATGGTGGTAAAAGCCTCCTAGACAA